>DAHWEX010000556.1 GCA_027326205.1 Actinomycetota bacterium | reverse complement strand
CCGCTGCTGCGCGAGGCGCTGGCGTCGCTGGCCGGCGGCTTAGCCTGGCTCGCTAGCGAGGCCGGCGCCGGCGGCCGGCGCCTTACCGTGCGCCGGCGGCGCCGATGTCCCCGGTGGCGGCGCGGACCGTCCGCAGCGCGGCGGTGACGTTCGCCGCCTCCTCCCGGGACATGCCCGGGAGCCCGAAGGCGGCCTGGTTCAGCGCGGCGGTGGCCTCCTCGGCCAGGGCCCGGCCCTCGGCGGTGATGACCGCGAGGACCACGCGCCGGTCCTGCGGCGACATCTGCCGCCGGACGAGGCCGCGCTGCTCGAGCTTGCTGACCGCGTTGGTGACCGCGGCCGGGTGCACCATGAGCCGCCGGCCCATCTTGCCCATGGGCAGCGCCCCGGACCGGCTGAACGCCAGCAGCCGCAGGGTCTCGTAGGCGGCGAAGGTCAGCCCGTACGGCTTGAGCGCGTCCTCGACCCGGGCGAGCAGCAGTTGCTGCACGCGCATGACCGAGGTGACGGCGGCCATGTGCTCCGCCTGGTCGGGCCAGCGCGCCGTCCACTGGCGGAATGCCTCGGCGATCGGGTCAAAGGGCTGCACCTCGGGCATGCCGCTAACCGTATGCCATCGGGCGTGCCCGCCGCCGTCCCCGCCGCGCCGATTGACGTGACGGCTTGACGTGACGGCTTGACGTGACGGCCAAATTATTTTAACGTCAAACTATTGGGCGTTAAAAATTATGTCGTCCTCTCACTTTTCCAGGAGGGCTCTGGTGCCAGCCTCGGGGGGCAGTCCACTGCACGTGCCGGCGCATCCGGTGCGGTTCGTCACGTCGACCGCGCTGTTCGACGGGCACGACGCGGCGATCAACATCATGCGGCGCATCCTGCAGGCCCAGGGTGCGGAGGTGGTCCACCTGGGCCACGACCGGTCGGCGCGCGAGGTCGTGAACGCGGTCCTCGACGAGGACGCCCAGGGCGTTGCGGTCAGCTCCTACCAGGGCGGCCACCTGGAGTACTTCGAGTACCTGGCCGAGCTGCTGGCCCAGGCCGGAGCCGGGCACGTGAAGGTCTTCGGCGGGGGCGGCGGCGTCATCGTGCCGGAAGAGATCCAGCGGCTGGCCGAGGCCGGGGTGCGGATCTTCTCCCCGGAGGACGGCCAGCGGCTCGGCCTGCCGGGGATGATCAACGAGCTGATCCGCGACTGCGACACCGACCTGGCCGCGAGCCCGCCCCCGGCCGACGCGGTGCTCGCGGGCGAGCGGGGCGCGCTGGCCCGGGCCGTCACCTGCCTGCAGGAGGGCCGGCTGCCGGAGGCGGACCGGCAGGCGCTGGCCGCCGCGGCCGCCGCCCGGCGGGTCCCGGTCCTCGGCATCACCGGGACCGGCGGCTCCGGCAAGTCGTCGCTCACCGACGAGCTGGTCCGCCGCCTGCGCACCGACCAGCAGGACAAGCTGCGGGTGGCCGTGCTGGCGGTCGACCCGACCCGGCGCCGGGGCGGCGGCGCGCTGCTCGGTGACCGGATCCGGATGAACTCGCTCGACGGCGAGCACGTGTTCTTCCGCTCGCTCGCCACGCGCGGAGGTCAGGGCCGGGGCGGCCGCGAGCTACCCGACGGCATCGAGGACATCATCACCGCCTGCCGCGCGGCCGGCTACGACCTGGTCATCCTGGAGACACCGGGGATCGGGCAGGGCGACGCGGCGGTGACCGGCCTCGCGGACGTGTCGCTGTACATGATGACCCCGGAGTTCGGGGCCGCCTCGCAGCTGGAGAAGATCGACATGCTCGACTTCGCCGACGTGGTGGCGGTGAACAAGTTCGAACGGCGCGGCGGCGCGGACGCCGTGCGGGACGTGGCCCGGCAGCTCATCCGCAACCGGGAGGCGTTCGGCGCCCGGCCGCAGGACATGCCGGTGTTCGGCACCAGCGCGGCGACGTTCAACGACACCGGGGTCACCGCCCTGTACCAGCACCTGGCCGGGATGCTCGCGGACCGTGGCCTGCCGCTGCAGCCGGGCACGCTGGCCCCGGTCGCCGGCCGCACGTCCCCCGACGCGGCCTCGGTCATCCCCCCGGCCCGCGCGGGCTACCTGGCGGAGATCGCCGGATGCGTGCGCGGCTACCACGACCAGACGGCCGAGCAGGTCGCCGCGGTGCGGCGGGTGCAGCGGCTGACCGCCGTCCGGGCTGAGCTGTCCGGTGAGTCCGAACGGGCCGTGGCATCCGTCCTGGCGCAAGCCGAGGACACGGTCGGCGCGCAGAGCAGGGCGCTGGTCGCGAACTGGCCGGCCGTCGCCGCCTCCTACCAGGGCGACGAGCAGGTGGTGCGGGTCCGGGACCGGGAGCTGCGCACCCGGCTGACCCGGGAGTCGCTGTCGGGCAGCGTCATCCCCCGGGTCGCGCTGCCGCGGTACACCGACCACGGGGAGCTGCTGCGCTTCCTGCGGGAGGAGAACCTGCCGGGCTACTTCCCCTATACCGCCGGGGTGTTCCCGTTCAAGCGCGAGGGGGAAGACCCGGCGCGGATGTTCGCCGGCGAGGGCGACCCCTTCCGCACCAACCGGCGGTTCAAGCTGCTGTCCGAGGGGAGCGCGGCGACCCGGCTGTCCACCGCCTTCGACTCCGTCACGCTTTACGGCCGCGACCCCGGGGAGAGCCCCGACGTGTACGGCAAGGTCGGCACCTCCGGGGTCTCGATCGCGACCCTGGAGGACATGAAGGCCCTGTACGACGGGTTCGACCTCACCGCGCCGACCACCTCGGTGTCGATGACGATCAACGGGCCCGCGCCGACCATGCTGGCGTTCTTCCTGAATACCGCGATCGACCAGGGCGCCGCCAAGGGGCTCTCGCCCGCCGAGGTGCTGTCCACCGTCCGCGGCACGGTCCAGGCCGACATCCTCAAGGAAGACCAGGGGCAGAACACCTGCATCTTCTCCACCGAGTTCTCCTTGCGGATGATGGCCGACATCCAGGAGTGGTTCACCCAGCACCGGGTCCGGAACTTCTACTCGGTGTCGATCTCCGGCTACCACATCGCCGAGGCCGGCGCCAACCCGATCAGCCAGCTCGCGTTCACGCTGGCCAACGCCTTCACCTACGTGGAGGCCTACCTGGCCCGGGGCATGAAGGTGGACGACTTCGCGCCGAACCTGTCGTTCTTCTTCTCCAACGGCATGGACCCGGAGTACACGGTCATCGGCCGGGTCGCGCGCCGGATCTGGGCGGTCGCCCTGCGCGACCGCTACGGGGCGAACGAGCGGGCGCAGAAGCTCAAGTACCACATCCAGACCTCCGGCCGGTCGCTGCACGCCCAGGAGATGGCGTTCAACGACATCCGCACCACCCTGCAGGCGCTGTGCGCCATCTACGACAACGCGCAGAGCCTGCACACCAACGCCTACGACGAGGCCGTTACCACCCCGTCCGAGGAGTCGGTGCGCCGTGCGCTGGCCATCCAGATGATCATCGGCCGCGAGTGGGGCCTGGCGATGAACGAGAACCCGCTGCAGGGCTCGTTCATCGTCGATGACCTCACCGACCTGGTGGAGGAGGCGGTGCTGCGCGAGTTCGAGGCGATCAGCGCCCGCGGCGGCGTCCTCGGTGCGATGGAGACCGGCTACCAGCGCGGCAAGATCCAGGACGAGTCCATGCTCTACGAGCAGCGCAAGCACGACGGCAGCCTCCCGATCATCGGCGTCAACACCTTCCGCAACCCCCGCGCCGATGCCCAGGCGACCGCGATACCGCTCGCCCGTGGAACCGACGAGGAGAAGAAGTCACAGCTCAACCGGGTCCGCGACTTCCACGAGCGGCACCGGCAGGAGGCGCACGCCGCCCTGGCCGCGCTCAAGGACGCCGCCCGGTCGGGCGGGAACGTGTTCGCCGTGCTCATGGACGCGGCCCGGGTGTGCAGCCTGCAGCAGGTCACCGAGGCGTTCTTCGAGGTCGGCGGCCAGTACCGGCGCAATGTCTGAACGGGAGCCCTCGTTGCCGATGTACACGCTTGGCGAGGAACACGAACTGCTGCGCCAGACCGCCCGCGAGCTCGCGGAGGCGAAGATCGCGCCGTTCGCGGCCGAGGTCGACGCTTCCTCCCGGTTCCCGCGGGAGGCGCTGGACGCGCTGACCGGGGCCAGCCTCCAGGCGGTGCACATCCCCGAGGCCTACGGCGGCGAGGGCGCCGACGCACTGGCCGCCGTGATCGTCATCGAGGAGGTCGCCCGGGCCTGCGCGTCCTCCTCGCTGATCCCCGCGGTGAACAAGCTCGGCACGGTCCCGCTGCTGCTGTCCGGCTCGGAAGAGCTCAAGCGGAAGTACCTGCCGCCGGTCGCCCGGGGCGAGGCGCTGTTCTCCTACGCGCTGTCCGAGGCCGGCGCCGGCTCGGACGCCGCCGCCATGCGCACCCGGGCGGTGCGCGACGGTGACCACTGGGTGCTTAACGGCACCAAGATGTGGATCACCAACGCCGGCGTGTCGCAGTACTACACGGTGATGGCGGTCACCGACCCGGCGGCCGGCGCCCGCGGCATCTCGGCGTTCGTGGTGGAGAAGAGCGACCCGGGGGTGAGCTTCGGCGAGCCGGAGAAGAAGCTCGGCATCAAGGGCTCCCCCACCCGGACGGTCATCCTCGAGGACGTGCGCATCCCCGGGACGCGCATCGTCGGCGCGGAGGGCACGGGCTTCAAGACCGCGCTGGCCACCCTGGACCACACCCGGATCACGATCGCGGCCCAGGCGCTGGGCATCGCCCAGGGCGCACTGGACTACGCCGTCGGGTACGTGAAGGAACGCCGCCAGTTCGGCCAGCCGATCGCGGACTTCCAGGGCATCCAGTTCATGCTGGCCGACATGGCCATGAAGCTCGAGGCCGCCCGGCAGCTCACTTACCACGCCGCCGCCCTGTCTGAGCAGGCGATGGCCGGGGAGAAGGTACCGAGCCTCACCTTCGTCTCCTCGGCGGCCAAGACGGTGGCGTCGGACACCGCGATGGCCGTGACCACGGACGCGGTCCAGCTACTCGGCGGCTACGGCTACGTGCGCGACTACCCGGTCGAGCGGATGATGCGCGACGCCAAGATCACCCAGATCTACGAGGGCACCAACCAGATCCAGCGCGT
>DAHWEX010000551.1 GCA_027326205.1 Actinomycetota bacterium | reverse complement strand
TTGTCATCGACGTCGATGCCGCGCTGCTCGAAGACCACGAGGATGTCCTCAGCCTTGCCGAGGGCCTTGCCGAGGGCCTTGCCTTCAACGCGCCCTTCGGCGCGGAGCATCTCTGCGGTGGTCACGTATGCCTCCTCTGCGTCCGGGCCAAGCGAGGCAGCCAGGTCCCGCAGGTCGCCCGCTTGTGCATCGCTCACAAGCTCAATGTACGTCAGCAGCACCGCGAACGCCTCGCCCCCGCCAGGCTCGTCTGCCATGCCCGGCACCGTACCGGCCCCCACCGACATTCGGCAGCGGCGCCCGAGGTGACCCCGCCGGCGGACGGGCGAGTGCGGCTAGTACTTGTAGGACCAGGTAGCCGGCCAGCGTGATGTGGTTGATGTCGTGCTTCAGGACAGTCACGTCGGCGCCGTGGTCGGCCAGCATCATGCCGGCGAACGGGGGAACCCGTGGGCGGACCTGAACTCGCTGCTTGGCCGCGCGACCCGCGAGTTCCGGAATTCCGTGCGGGCGGCCACGGACGCCGCCGAACTTGAGAAGGTGCCGCGGGTGCACGCGCTAAGATCGGGGAGCGCGACGGCTGGAATCACCGCTTTTGCGCCGGATACGAGACATGAGAGGGCATCAGGAGATGACCAGCGACGGCGCGACGGCCCCCGGTGGCGACGCCGCCGGGCCGACAGGTTTGCTGCCATTCGACGTCACGGTGGCGCATCAGGCTCGGATTTACGATTACCTGCTTGGCGGCAAGGACAATTACGCCGCCGACCGGGTCGCCGGCGACAAGATGCTCGAGGTCTACCCGGATACGGCCTTCACCGCCCGGGCCAACCGCGCGTTCCTGGGGCGCGTCGTCCGCTACCTGGCCGCGGACGCCGGGGTCCGGCAGTTCCTCGACATCGGCACCGGGATTCCCACGGCGGGCAACACCCATGAGGTCGCCCAGGCGGTCGCGCCGGATGCCAGGGTGGTGTACGTGGACTATGACCCGGTCGTGCTCGCCCACGCCCGCGCGCTGCTCGTCAGCGCCGGCCCGGGCGCCAGCCACTACATCGACTCTGACCTGCGCGACACCGGCACGATCCTGTCTCAGGCCGCGCAACTGCTGGACTTCACCCAGCCGGTAGCGGTCTCGCTGCTGTCCATCCTGCATGCGGTGCCCGACGCCGACGACCCCTACGCGATCGTGGCCACGATCATGGATGCCGTCCCGGCCGGCAGTTACCTCGCCATCTCGCACGCGGCGTCAGACCTCATCTCCCCGGCCGCGCTGCAGGATCTGTATGACAGCTGGAAGGGAAAGGTGCAGCAGCGGTTCCAGTGGCGCACCCGCGACGAGGTGGCGCGTTTGTTCTCAGGCACCGACCTGATCGAGCCCGGCCTGGTGCCGGTCGACGAGTGGCGCGCGGAGCCAGGCGCCACGGGCGGGGGAAATCCGGCCATGTGGGGCGGGGTCGGCCGCAAGCGTTGACGCGTTCCCCCGCCTTCATGTGCGTTCACCTGGATTCCGCTTCCGGCCCAGTCGGCGCACATGCCCTGCTCGCCGAACTGGGCTTTGACTTCGTCACGCTCCCTATCGCGGAGAAGGCGGTCATGGGCGGGGCTCCGCCCTGGCGCCTAGAGCGGAGCCGGCGGCCAGCTTAGCTGCACTCGTCGCAGCAGGAGTCGCCGCAGTACGGGTCGTCACAGCACGGGCACATCCGCGGCGAGCGCCCACCACGGCGTGCTCAGGCCGCGCCGGCCGGCCGGCCTGAGCACGCCGTACAACGGCGCTTCCCGCCGCGGGAGACCCGCGGCGGGAAGCGGCCCGTGGCAATCGGGCTTACATGCCCGTGCCGTTTTCCTTGTGTCCCTTCCGGCCGGGCGGGACGGCGGTGTTGTAAGGGCTGCCCTGGCCGTTGGCGGCCGCCGCGGTGGACGTCGCGCCCGGCATCGCGCTGGCCGTCGCCCCGGTGGAGGTCGCACTGGCCGTCGCGGCGGCCGTCGCGCTGGCCGTGGTGCCCGGCGTCGCGGCGGTCGCCGCGGCGGGTATCTTGGCGATCTGCTGGGTGGTGTTGTAGGTGACGGCGGTGGCGACGCCGTTGCCGTTGACGGTGACGGTGACCGGGTTGGCCAAGCCGAAGTTCTGGCACTTGAGGTTGGTGAACGAGGCCGACA
>DAHWEX010000544.1 GCA_027326205.1 Actinomycetota bacterium | reverse complement strand
GGACGAAGGAGTCCCGCTCGTGCGCGATCGCGCCGAGGGCGAGCGGCACCACCGCGGCGACCAGGATCGCCAGGGTCAGCACCAGCAGCGCGGCGGCGACCCGCCTGGTCATCGCCTGGTCATCGGCTAGTCCGCGTCCTGCGTCGGCCGGTCGGCCAGGCGGAAGCCGTGCCCGTACACGGTCTCGATGAGCGTGGGGTCGCCAAGCTTGCGCCGCAGCGCCGCCAGGTGCACGTCGAGTACCTTCGTCGGCCCGTACCAGTGCTCGTCCCACGCCCGCTCGACGATCTCCTGCCGGCTGATGAGCCGGCCCGGATCGGTGGCCAGGCACTCGAGGATCGCGAACTCCTTGGGCGTGAGCGCCACCTCGCCGCCGGAGATCGTCACCTTGCGGGTGCGCAGGTCGACGCAGAGCGGCCCGTGCCTGAGCACCTCGGCCGGGCCGCCGCCCGCCCGCTGCCCGCGCCGCAGCACCGCGCGGATCCGGGCGAGCAGTTCGGCGAGACCGAACGGCTTGACGAGGTAGTCATCGGCGCCCTCGTCGAGCGCGAGGACCCGGTCCGCCTCCTCGCCGCGCGCGGTCACCACGATGATCGCGGCGTCTGAGTCGGCACGAAGCCTGCGGCATACGTCGATGCCGTCCACGTCGGGCAGCCCGAGGTCGAGCAGCACGACATCCGACGGGGGGCGCCGAAGCGCCTCCGCGCCCATGGCCACGCTGTCGGCGGCGTACCCGGCCCGTTCAAGGCCGCGGACCAGTTGCGTGGCGATGCCGGGGTCGTCCTCGACCACCAGCACGGAAACCTGCGGAGAAGTCACGCCTACACGGTAGGACGCCAGGGGCGCAGAATAGAAATCGGTAACAATTCTTAGGGGTTCCCGAAGAATGCTCGCGGCGTTCGCTCAGCGCCCGGAGGACCGGGCAGCGCGTTCACCGGTCCGCTCGCCAGGCAGGTCCCCGGCCCGGCGCCGACCCGGCCGACGGCGCCGCGCCGGTCCCCGGCGCGGTCCGGGCCGGGGCCGCGCTGACCCGGCGCACGCGCTGAATTCCCTCATATGAGGAGATTTCGTGGAATACGCAACATCCTGCCCTCATAGTGCCGCCGTGCCTCACCGGGCACGTTTTTCTCTTTGCTTTTATTCGCGGCGGGCTCCTATGCTTTGCAGTGGGACCGCTCGCAACGGAGTCAACGGGTGAGCAGAGGGAGTTCAGGCGTGCCGCGCGAACCGCGACGCCGAGATTTCGGCGTCCTTCGCGTGCCGATGCTGGCCGGCTGGTTGTTCGCCGACCTGTTTCTCGTGCTGTTCATCGTGGCATTCTCCTCGCAGCCGACGACCCCGGTACCGAGTCCGACCCCAACGAGAACACCGACCCCGACTTCTTCGCCTACCCCTACCCCCACGCCCAAGCCGGTCCCTGTCGGCCTGGACCAGACCCCGCTGAACTTCGTGGTGAACGTATCGCCCGTTGACGTAGACAACCCGGCGACCAGGGCCGCCGCGCTCACCCGGCTACTCAACGGCCTGAAGGCGCAACTGGCCAGCCAGCACCTCGACGGCACCGCGGGCTTCGTGGTCATTTTCGCCACGTCGGTCACGAGCAATTCCGACCCGGTCGACGAGGCGGTTAAGGTCGCCAACTCGGTTCTCCCGGTCCTGCGGCAACAGGACGGGTCCGTGTTCGGCCGCGCCGGCGGCGAGGGATTCTGGGGCGGCGCCGCAGGGAATTACTTCCATTTCCAGATCTTTTTCTTTACCAAATGACAGCCCGTTGACCTGGCGGCTGGCAGGAACCGTGCCGAGTGGGGTGAGAGTGAGACGGTGGCGATCCCAACCGTGAGCGAGATGGCCGACCCCGAGGCGATTATGCCTGGCCTCGGTACCCGCGCGGCAGAAAAGATCGGCAAGCTGCCCAGGGGATTGCCGCTTTCCGAGGCGCTGGGCCAGCTCAGGTCCGTGCTGCGGAGCATGGACGGCGGGAATCCCGACCTGGCCGGGGCCAAGCGCTGGGCGCGGGTCGACCTGTTCGGCGCGTTCCTCGGCGACGGCAACGACCTGGAGGAGTACAGCAATCCCGGCCGCTTCTGGCACTACCTCGAGGTCGCGATCCAGGTCGGGGTCTTCGTCCCGATCGCGGTGACGTGGTTCGGCCTGGCCCTGGCGACGTGGTTCTACCGGGCCGCCGAGAACGGGGGCACGCTGGGCAATGAGTCGTTCCTGCAGGGCTGGGAGCGAGGCTTCGGCAAGCTGCCCGTCGCGGCGACGTTTGGCTGGTTCGCCATCTACACCTGTGCGCTCGTCACCGTGCTGATCGCGCTGACCGCCGTCCTCATCGGGCACCGCCGGCACGTCGACCGCAAGGAGGCGGCGACGCGGCGGCAGCTCACCGATGCCCTGGTCGCCGCCGACCTGGCCCTGGCGGCCTTCCGGCTCCCCGCGGAGCAGCGTGCGGCGGGTGACCTGGAAGTGGCCGCCGGCAAGGTGGCGACCCTGCTCAGCGCGTTCAGCGCCGCCGCGGGGAAACTGTCCAAGACGGCGGGATCGGTCGACGCGGCCGCGGCGAAGATGTCCGCGACGGCCGGCGCCTTCGACACGGCCGCCGCGGCCATTACCACCGCGGCGGACGGAGTGGCCGCGACCGTGGGCGCCGCGGGCGCCGCGGCGGGGAAGATGACGACCAGCGCGGCGGCATTCGACACCTCGACGGGCACGCTGACCGCCATGGTGCGCGCGGTGGACGCGGCGGCGGGCCGGATGTCCACCACCGCGGGCGAGTTCGACACGGCGGCCGGCAAGGTGGCGGCTACCGTTGGCGTGATCGACGGCGCCGCCGCCACGCTGACGGCCACGGCGGGCGCCATCAGGTCGGCCGCCGACGTCGCGGCCGCCACCCAGCAGCGGGCGACGGATGCGGTCGAGGCCGCCACGACGGCGATCTCAAGCGCGGAGGGCGCGGCGGCATCGGCCGCCGGCGCCGCTCGGGTCCTTGATGCCGCGTCGGGCACGCTCGGCCGTGAGGTGGGCCAGCTGACGACGGCGACCGGGCAGGCCAGGGACTCGCTTGCCGAGGTGGCCGAAACCACCCGCGACCACGCTAGCCGCGTCGAGCAGGCCGCCGACATCCTCGGCCGGGCTCAGCAGGCCATCAGCCAGCTGCCGGCCGCCGTCACGGCCCTCCAGGGCGAGGTCACCTCCCTCGGCGGGCAACTGTCGGGGCTGCATCAGGCCACGACGGCGATGACCGGACTGCGGGACTCGCTCGACGGCACGGCCGCGGCGTCCGAGCGGATCGCGGTCGTCCTCGGCGACGGGACCGATATCGCGCATGACTTCCTGACCACCACGCAGCACACCGCCGCGGACACGGCGAGCCGGGTCGAACTCGCCGCCGACATGCTCGTGAAGGCACAGCAGACCATCGACGCGATTCCGGCCACGGTTGACGTCCTGGCGCAGCGGGTCACGAGCCTGACCGGCCAGCTCGCCAACCTCACCCAGGTGGTGAACGCGGTTGGTGACCTGCGGACCTCACTCGACGAGTTCCGCAAGTCCCTCGACGCCTCCCGCGCCAGGTCGCCGCGCCCGGCCAGGCCGCAGCCCCCGCCCGGACCGCAGCCCCCGCCTGCGCCACCCGTCGCCGATCCGCCCCACCGCACCGGCCTGACCGGCGTCTTCAAGGCGTTCCGCAGGCGTCCATCAGATATCTGAGAGATCTCGTACCAAGAACGATAACGAGGAGCCTTCAATGACAGAGATGGCCCAGCAAGTTCTCCCCTTCTACCTGGTATGCGATGAATCGGGCTCCATGTCCGGCGCGCCCGTTCAGGCGATCAACGACTCGCTGCCCAAGCTGCACGCCGAGATCGGCTCGAACCCGGTGGTGGCCGACAAGACCCGGTTCTGCCTCATCGGCTTCGAAAGCGACGCGCAGGTCCTGCTGCCGCTCTCTGACCTGAGCGCGGTCACCTCCATCCCCGGGCTGAACGCACGGGGCGGCACCAACTACGGCAAGGCGTTCGACCTGCTCTACAACACGATCTCAACCGACGTGGCGGCGCTGAAGGCCGCGGGCAACACGGTGTACCGGCCGGCGGTGTTCTTCCTGTCCGACGGGCAGCCGGGCGACAACTGGTCGGCCGCCTACCAGCGGCTCACCGACCCGAGCTGGTCGCTGCACCCCAACGTCCTGGCCTTCGGCTTCGGCAGCGTGCACGCCGCCACCCTGCAGCAGGTCGCGACCGTGCGCGCCTACCTCGCCGACGGGTCGATGGGGCCGGACGCCGCGCTGCGGGAGTTCGCCGCCTCGCTCATCCAGTCGATCGTCAACTCCGGCTCGAAGCCGACGCAGGGCGGCGCGCTCACCCTTCAGGTTCCGGAAAACGTCCCTGGCTTCACCGCGCTTCCCGCCGACCCGGTCTGATGACCGGCCGCGACCCGTGGAGCGAGACGGCCGAGGGGGAAGAGCCATTGTCCAGGCTTGACAGAGAAAAGGGCAGAGAAAGAGGTCGGTTCCATATCCCCCTGCTCAACCGGGACCGGGCTGAGCAGGGGGATGCGGAGCCCGGGCAAGACGCTGATCCGCCCACCGCCGATGACGTGTCCCCGGAGCGAGAGGACACCCCTCCGGCCGCGCCACCGCGGCCGGAGGCCAAGCAGACTTCCGACCCCGATCAGGTCACCGGGCAAGACCCGTACCCGCAGAACGGATCCTCGATGGCAGGAGACCCGCAGCAGCGCCTGGCCGGCGGACGCGCACCAGCCGAGTTGGCCGACCCCGAAGCGGCCGAGCGGCCGGTACCCGGCCAACCCACCTTCACGCCGAATCCCGAGTGGGCGCACACGCCGGCCTATGACGGGAACACCAGGCCGCCTCTCACTCCCGCGCCTCTGGACGATCTTCACGTACCCGGGTCGCGATCGGAGGCCGTCCTTGAGCAATATCGCGAACCAGCCACCCCGGATGCTCCACCAGTGCGCCGTGATCCCGACGCCGGGGCCCACCCTTCGGCAGCCCCGCGTCCCCCGGTCGCCGACCGCCCCCAGATCCAGGTGACCACGCCGGCGCCGGCGACGGCCTTGTCAGCGCCCGCGCCGACGACCGAGTTCCCCGAGCCGCCCGTGATCGGCAAGGCGCCCAGGTACGCTCCGTTTTTCACCGGGGCGCTGCCCGAGTCCCGGGCGGTGACGTTCGGTGAGGCGGTGCCGGATACCGCGCTCGACGGCGCGGACCTGACCGGGCTGACCGTCCGCGGCGCCTCGCTGCGCGGGGACCGGCACCGGTACACCAAGGAAGTCCGCCAGGACGCGATGGGCATCTGGCAGATCGGCGACGGGGTGACCGACGCGCTGCTTGTCTGCGCGGCCGACGGGGTCAGCAGTCAGTGGCTCTCGCACGCGGGAGCCGCCCAGGCGTGCAGCCTGCTGCGCGACCACGCCGCGCCCAAGGTGTCGAAGTTCTTCCGAGCCGACGGCGACGCGTGGGTTACCGATCTGTGGGAGGACCTCGCCGATGTCATCTGCCGCGAGATGAACCGCTACGCCGCGGGACTGCGGATCGATCCGAAGGAGCTGTCCACCACCCTGGCGGCCGCCCTCATCGAACTCAAGCCGGCGAACCCGGAACGGCGCCGGTACGTGATCCTCAACGTCGGCGACGCCCGGGCCTTCCTGCTGCGCGAGGGAGAGTTCCTGCCCTGCCTGCCGGAGGCGCACGCCAGCTCGGACGCGATCACCAGCACGGCCACCTCGGCGCTGCCCACCAGCGTGGGGAACGCGATGACAGCGCGGGGCGTCCTCGGCCCGGACGACATGCTGATGGTCTGCAGCGACGGGATGAGCGACCCGATGGCCAACGGGCCGGTCCGCGATACGCTCGCGGGCTGGTGGGGAGGGGAGCGCATCCCGAGCGTGCCGGAGTACGGCTGGCAGGCCGGGTACCGGGTGGCCTCGTACGACGACGACCGGACCGCCGTCTGCGTGTGGGGACGCGGCCGATGACGACGCAGCCGTGGTCCGGTCCGACCGACGTCGATGAGGCCACCCTCCGGCTCGGCGACGAACTCGGCAGCGGTGGTCAGGGACGCGTGCTGCGCGTCACCGACCACCCCGGCCTCGCCTTCAAGCAGTACAAGGTGGGCGGCGCGGACCCCGCCGCGCTCAAGCTGCTGGTCGACATTCCTGCCCAGCTGCAGCCCGCGGAGCGCGATTCGCTCTACGCGCAGACCTCCTGGCCGCTCGCCCGGGTATTTAACAAGGGCCAGCTCAGCGGGTTCCTGATGCAGGAGATCCCCGGGCGGTTCTTCGGCGCCAATAGCGCGGGCAGTAAGAAGCTCCGCGAGCTGCAGTACCTCGTCTACCCGCGCAAGCCGCTGTGGGGCGACATCGTTCCGGACGCCGGCGTGCCCGCGGCCACCAGGGTCGAGGTGGCCCGCGAGTTCACGAAGCTCATCAACACGCTGCACGGCCGCGGGCTGGTGCTCGGGGACGTGTCGATGTCCAACGTGCTCTGGACCGGCACCGACGGCGGAGCGGTGACGATCTTCGTCATCGACTGCGACGGCATCCGCAAGCTCGGCTCGCGCCCCGTGCTCCCGCAGGCGGACACGCTGGACTGGAACGACCCGCACCAGCCGCCGAGCGGGCCAGATCTCGACACCGATCGCTACAAGCTCGCGCTGCTCGTGGGGCGCGTCCTCACGATGTCGCCGTACATCCGCCCGGGGGACCAGCTGTCGCTGCTCAGCGGGGTCCCCGACCAGGCGGCCACCCGGCTGTCCGCGCACTGGCAGCAGGCGGCCGGCAAGTACGGCACCCGCCCCGCGGCCAGCCAGTGGCTGATGGCGCTGAGCAACAGGAACGACATTGCGCTGCAGCCGTGGGGGAAAGTCCGGCCGCGGGATCCGGGCCTGCCGCGGCAGGAGCTTGAGGACCCGACCGCGAGCCGCCCGGTGATCAAGGTCACCCCGCACGGCACGGGACCGCTGCCCAGGCAAACCGGAACCTGACCGTCGCGGGGGTGCGGGACGTTCCAGGCGAAGCCACGGCCCGTTCGGTATCCGCTGTCATGCCTTGACCTCCTGCTGCGGAGTCGGCGGCAGCGGCCTGGCGTTACGGCCGCTCCGCCGCCGCCGCGGCGGCGGCGGCGAGGTCGAGCACGCCCGCCAGCCACGGGGTGAACTCGGCGGGCCGCGCGGCGATCTCCGCGGCGAGCGGGCCGGGGTCCGCCCACCGGACCGCGCGCACCTCGTTCTGGTCGGCCTCGCCGGCGGCGGGCGCGCCGCCCGTCAGCGTGGCGAACAAGACGTGATCCCATTCGTCCTCGACGTAACCGCTCGCGTCGTCGGCGGCACGATAGCGGTACACGCCGGCCGGCCCGAGCGGGGAGTACTGGTCGGTGGAGATGCCCAGTTCCTCGGCGAGACGGGTCGCGGCGGCCGCGACCGGGTCCTGGCCGGGCGCGGGATGCCCGCAGCACGTGTTGGACCAGCGCAGCGCGAAGCGCGTCTTGGCGGCCGCGCGCTGCTGCAGCAGCACCCGGCCCGCCTCGTCGTACAGCAGCACGGAGAACGCGCGGTGCAGGCGGCCCGGCGCGGTGTGCGCCGCGGCGACCGGGCAGGCGCCGAGCGGCATCCCGGCCTGGTCCACCAGTTCGACGAGCAGTCGCTCGCGGTCGTCAGTCACGGGGACGGGCGATGCCGTGGTCACGTCCGCCACTACTCCGGCATCATCAGGACCGGCTTGATCACGTCGCCGTGGTGCGATGCCTCAAGCGCCTCGTTGACCGCATCGAGCGGGAACTTCCGCACGAGGCGGTCGTAGGGGAAGCGCCCCTGACGGTTGAGCGCGATCAGCGTGCCGATCAGCGGCACCGAGCGGCCCTCGCCGCCGAGGATGCCGACGACCCGCTTGCCCCACAGGGTGGTCAGGTGGTCGAAGGAGAACTCCGCCCCGGCGGGCGCGCCCCCGATGAGCGCGACCGTGCCCCGCATCCCGACGGAGTCGGCGGCCTGCCGCAGCACGCTGACGTTGCCGGCGCAGTCCAGCGCGAAGTCCGCGGGCCCGCCGCAGATCTCCCGCACCGCCGCGACCGGGTCGACGCCGGCCTCGGACACGTTGACCGTCTCCGTCGCCCCTAGCTCCGCGGCGAGCGAGAGCCTGGCGGCTAGCTTGTCGACCGCGATGATGTGCGTGGCGGCGGTCAGCCGGGCCGCCATGATCGCGGAGAGCCCCACCGCCCCGGACCCGTAAACCACGATCGAGGACCCGGCAGGCGGCCGCAGCGCGTTGAGCACGGCTCCCGCCCCGGTGGAGATCCCGCAGGCCAGCGGGCCGAGGATGGACACGTCCGCGTCGGCCGCGACCGGCACGAGGGCGTTCGCGGCGCAGACCGCGTACGACGCGAACGAGGACTGGCCGAAGAAGTGGCTGTGCAGCGGCGACCCGTCAAGCCGCCGCAGCGCGGTCGACCCGTCGGCGCGCGACCCGCCGATGACCAGCGGCCCCAGTTGCAGGCAGTACCGGGGCTGCCCGTCCTGGCAGTTACGGCAGGAGCCGCACCACGGCCAGCCGATGACCACCTGGTCGCCGGCGCGGACGCTGGTCACGCCGTCGCCGACGGCCGCCACCACGCCCGCGCCCTCGTGCCCGAGCACGCCCGGCGCGGGGAACGGCATGTCGCCGTCCCGCGCCAGCGCGTCGGTGTGGCAGACCCCGGACGCCACGATCCGCACCAGGACCTCGCCGGGTCGGGGCTCGTCGACCTCCACCTCGCCCACCGACAACGGGGTGAACAGCTTCTCGAAGACCGCCGCGTTAGCGCGCATCGTGCCCGGCCTCCGGTACTGAGTCCGCTGCGTCCGCTGAGCACGCCGCGTCTACCGCTGACCTGATCGCCGCCGCGGCCTCGGACACGGCCTTGTCGGCGTCGTCGAGCAAGCCGGTGAAGGTGAAGAACGCGTGGATCTGCGACCCGAAGTGCCGGTGCTCCACCGGCACCCGCGCGGCCCGCAACCGGTCCGCGTAGGCGAATCCCTCGTCCCGCAGTGGGTCGTGCTCGGCCGTCACCACGTACGCGGGCGGCAGGTCGGCCAGGCTGGGTGCCCGCAGCGGCGAGGCATCCGGGCTTAGCCGGGTGGCCGGGTCGGGGGCGTAGTGGTCCCAGAACCAGACCATGTCCCGCCGGTTCAGGATCATCTCGTCCCCGTCGTACTCCCGGTAGGAGCGCCGGTCCAGGTCGCAGTCGACGACCGGGTACACCAGCACCTGGAGCGCGACCGGCGGGCCGCCGGCGTCCCGCGCCCGCAGCGCCGCGACCGCCGCGAGGTTGCCCCCGGCGCTGTCCCCGGCGACGACCACCGGCCGCCCGTGGGCGAGGCCAGACGGCGACGCCGCCCACGCCAGCGCGTCGCAGGCGTCGTCGGCCGCGGCGGGGAAGACGTGCTCGGGAGCGAGGCGGTAGTCCACGCTCAGCACGTCGCAGCCGCTCGCGGCGGCGAGGGCGCGCACCGAGGAATCCCAGCTGTCGAGCGAGCCGACCACCCAGCCGCCTCCGTGGTAGTACACGACGAGACCGGGCGCGGACGCCGAAGGCGAGTACAGCCGGGCGCGCATCCCGCCGGACCGCGACGGGATGACGACGTCCCGGACGGACTCCAGGCCGGGACCCGCCGGGATCACCGTGTTGCTCGCCTCGACGCCGGCCCGCGCCTCACCGGGGGTCAGTTCCCACAGTGGCGGCGCGCCGGAGGCGGCCTTTCCATCGAGGATCTGCTGCGCCTGCGGATGCACAGAAACGCCCACCGGTTACCTCCGAGCCCTGACAGTCACCGTTGAAGTCAGCTGGTATTCACGTGTAAGTACCCTTATTTCATGATCAGCCGTCCAGTGTGAACCCCTGGTACCCGGCGGCGGCCACCTCGTCGCACTTCGCCCGGTACGGACCGCACCCGCCCACGTACCAGGGGAAGACCCGCGGCTTGCCCGGGATGTTCGCCCCCACGTACCAGGAGTCCGCCCTGGGGAAGAGCGTCGCGTTCGCTACCTGCGACACGTGCTCCATCCACGCGCGCTGCGCCGCGACGGTCGGCTCCATGGTGGCGTGCCCGCCGTCCCGCAGCCAGACGATGGCATCGCGCACCCACTCCACGTGCTGTTCGATGGACAGCACCACGTTGGAGAACACGGCGGGCGATCCCGGCCCGGTGATGGTGAACATGTTCGGGAACCCGGCGACGGCCACCCCGAGGTAGGCCTGCGCCCCGGCCTGCCACGCGGTCCGCAGCGGCAGCCCGGACGCGCCGCGGATGTCCATCGCGAACAGCGCCCCGGTCAGCGCGTCGAACCCGGTCGCGAACACGAGCGCGTCCAGGTCGTAGGAGCCGGCCGCGGTCTTCACGCCGCCCGGGTAGACCGACTCGACGGGCGCCGACCGGATGTCGACGAGCGACACGTTCGGCCGGTTGAACATCGCGTAGTAGTCGTCGCTCTGGCACAGCCGCTTCGCCCCGACCGGGTACCCGCGCGGGCAGAGCAACCCGGCCACGGCCGGGTCGTCGACGATCTCCCTGATCCGGTCCCGCATGAACTCGGCCACGACGTCGTTGGCCTCCTGCGACACCAGCAGGTCGGTGTAGGCGCCGAGGAACGGCATGCCGCCGCCCGCCTGCCAGCGCTGCGTGAAGAGCCGCTGGACGTCCTCGCGCGGCTCTTCCAGCACCGGCCGCCCGGTCCCGGTGACGGGCACCCCGAGGAACGACTGCCGGGCGTCGGCCCGGTACTCCCGGTAGTGCTCCTTGAACGCGGCTTCCTCTTCCTCGAGCCAGGGCCGGTTCCGGTTCGGCACCGCGAAGTTCGCGGTCCGCTGGAACACGTACAAGTGCTCCGCGGTCGCCGCGATCTCCGGCGCGACCTGGATCCCGGTCGACCCGGTCCCGACCAGCCCGACCCGCTTGCCGGTGAAGTCGGCGCCTTCCTTCGGCCAGCGCGAGGTGTGGTACCAGGGTCCCTCGAAGGAGGCGAGCCCGGGCAGGTCGGGGACGTTGCACGCGGACAGGCAGCCGACCGTCGGCACGAGGTACCGCGCCGTCACGCCCCCGCCGTCGTCCGTCGTCACCGCCCACGAGGACGTCGCGGCGTCCCACGCCGCCCCCGTCACCCGCGTGCTGAGCTGGATCAGCGGCCACAGGCCGAACTTGTCCGCGACGCGGTTGAGGTAGCGCAGGATCTCCGGCTGCGCCGGGTACCGCTCCGACCAGGACCACTCCTGCTCGAGTTCGGGGGAGAAGGAGTACGAGTAGTCCTTCGACTCGACGTCGCACCGGGCCCCCGGGTAGCTGTTCCAGAACCAGGTCCCCCCGATCCCGTCGCCGGCCTCGAACGCCCGCACCGTGAGCCCGGCCGACCGGAACGCGTGCACCGCGTAGAGCCCGGCAAACCCTGCCCCTACCACTACGACGTCAAGGTCGGCCACCGCGGTTTCCTCCTTCGCGAACCTCGCTTCCGACGTTAGGAGCCACCGAAAGACACGGTCAATCCCCGGCCGCACAAGCTACGCGCCCCGGCGTGGTGCCCGCCCCCAAGGCCGGCCGCGGAAGGTCAAGGGCACTTCCGATTCCCCCGAACGGGCTGCTGCTCCGCATGGCCCCCCACTCGCCGCGCCAGCGCACGGGGCTCGGGACTCGCCAGGCGTTCGATCGGGGAATGTTTCGATCGGGGAATGTCGGGCGCTGGCGCGCCGCGACATTCCCCGATATTTCACGAACTGGCCGCTTCCGGGGTGTCCGGTTCGCCGCCCTCGGCCGTCTCCGTTCGCTCAGCCGTCTCCGTTCGCTCAGCCGTCTCCGCTGGCTCGGCCGTCTCCGCTGGCTCGGCCGGCTGGAGGACGTCTCCGAGCCTTCGCACGCGGACGACGCGGCGGGCGCGGGTCTCCGGGGCCGCGATCGCGTTCAGGGTCTTGCGGAGTTCCAGCCAGACGTCGGCCAGGCCGGCGGCTTCCGGAAGGTCGCCGCGGATCACGCTGGCCGTCACGGCCTGTTCGCGGGCCGACTGCTCGGCTTCCGCCTGCGCCTTGACGGCCGCCATGTCCGTGCCCCGCGCGTCTTGCGCCGCCGCGGCCGCTGCCAGCCCGGCGCTTCTGGCGGCCGCCTTGGCGGCGCCGGCGTTGACCGCGCGGAGGGCTTCCCGGCCGGCCGCCACGATGACCGGGTCGGTGAGGACGAGCGTGAGGATCTCGTCGGTCACCTGGATGGACATCTGGCGGCGTCCGGCCTCTTCCTGCTGCTCGTCGCTCGTGCCCGTGATCCGCGCGGAGCGCAGCCGCGCGCGCAGTTCCTCGAGGTCCACGCCGAGCGAGGTCAGCGCGGCAGACGCGGCCGAGTTCGTGTCGGCGAGGGCGGCGAGCAGCAGGTGATGCGAGCCGACGGGTGCCTGCCCCGCCAGCGTCGCGGCCTGCTGCAGCGCCGCTTCGACGGCCGGCGTGCCGCGCGTCCTGGCCTCGGCCTCCGGCATCTCGGGACGTGGCGGGGCGTCCGGCGCGTTCCGGCCGGTCAGCCGCTGCCTGAGCCAGCGCAGGACGGCGTTGGTCTCCTCGGCGACCTCGGCCGACTCCCCGGGGTCGTTGGCGGAGACGGCGGCGAGCACGGCCGCGCGGATGCCGGCCAGGTCCGTGCGCTCCCGCAAGATCTGCGCGGCGACGCCCTCGCCCTCCCTGATCAGCCCGAGCAGGATGTGCTCCGTGCCGATGTAGTTGTGCTTGATGGACAGGGCCTCGCGCAGCGCGATTTCCAGGGTCTTCTTCGCCCGGGGTGTGAACGGGATGTGCCCGCTCTGCTGCTTCTTGCCGCGGCCGACATTCGCCTCGACCTCGGCGCGGGCGCCGTCGAGGGTGAAGCCGAAGCTGGCCAGGACGGTGCCGGCGATCGACTCGGGCTCACCGAGCAGGCCGAGCAGGATGTGCTCGGTCCCGATGTAGTTGTGGTTGAGCAGGCGCGCCTCTTCCTGAGACAAGACGACCACATGGCGCGCTCGGTTGGTGAATTTCTCGAACATGTCTCGAGCCTGCCCCGTGTCATCAACCCAGTCAATACCATGCTAATAATAGGGTAGTTAGTCCATCGTGGCCGCGAGGCTCGACCGGGAAAAGGTGACGTAACAGTGGCGCGCCGGGTACAACAGACGCGAGGCGGGAAGGGCGGCCATGGACTGGGAAGACCGGCTTGACGACTGGGAGCTGGAACTCGAGCTCGGCGCGCGACTCGACGGCTCCGACTGGGTGACGCTGGAGAAGGCGGCGGCCGAGACCGGCGTGTCCCGGGCCGCGCTGCGCACCTGGTACCGGAGCGGGCAGATCCCGTCGAGACTGGTCGACGGACCGCACGGGCCGCAGCGCCTCGTCCCCCTCGCGATGATCGCCGAGCGCGCGGAGGCCAGCCCCCGGGTAAGGAAGACGGCCGAGCGCCGCCTGGCCGACGAGGCACAGCTCGAGTTCCTCCGCCACCGGGTCGACCAGCTGGAACTGCGCCTGGCCGACCTAGAGCGCCGCCTGGCCGGCCCGTCGCAGGGGTGAGCGCCAGCCAGCGTCCCGCTAGATCTCGCCGAACAGCCGGTCGCCGGCGTCGCCGAGGCCGGGCACGATGTACCCCTTGTCGTTCAGGTGCGAGTCAACCGCGCCGGTGACCACGCACACGTTGTCCCCGGGGAAGGCCTCGTCCAGCCGGGCCAGGCCCTCGGGGGCGGCAAGCAGGCAGATCGCGGTGACGGCCGCGGCGCCGCGGTCCCGCAGCATGCCGATGACCGTGACCAGCGTGCCGCCGGTGGCGAGCATCGGGTCGAGGACGAACACCTCGCGCCCGTCGAGCCGGGCCGGCAGCCGGTTGGCATAGGTCGAGGCTACCAGGGACTTCTCGTCGCGAACCATGCCCACGAAGCCGACACTGGCCATCGGGAGCAGCCGCGTCATCCCGCCGAGCATGCCGATCCCGGCGCGCAGCACGGGGACGATCAGCGGCTTGGGGGCGGGCAGCCGCGCCCCGGACGCGATGTCGACCGGGGTCTCGACGGTGACGGGGGAAACGCGGACCTCACGGGTCGCCTCATAGGCGAGCAACGTCACGAGCTCGTCCGCGAGGGTGCGGAAGGTCGCGGTGTCGGTACGGGCATCACGGAGCAGCGTGAGCTTGTGAGTGACCAGCGGGTGATCGGCGAGCAGCGTGCGCATGAGGCCTCAGTGTGTCAGACGTGATCGTGCCTGCGCGGCCGCAGGGCCCGCGCGAGCAGCCCGGACAGGGCCGCCGCGGCACCGACTGCGGTCAGCGCCACCGTGCCGACCGGCGCGTCCTCGTTGAGTAGTTGCAGCGCGCGCAGCCGGTGCCGCAGCACATGGATCTCCCCGCGGATGGCGCCCGCCAGGCTCCCGCCGGACCGCGATGACCAGCCCTCCGCGGCGTGCAGCTCGATGAGCCGCGAGGCGAGCTCCTCGTAGCCGATGGGAATGCTGTGCAGGGTGATAACCAGCAGGGCCGCCTCGCGCACCGCGACGGTGAAGTCGGGGTCGGTGCCGTCGTCCGGCCCGATGAGCGAGGCTGTCCCGATGTGCCAGCGCACCGCGGCGTCCTCGGCCATCAGCTGTCCGGTCCTGGTCAGCACCAGGGCCGAGCCGCTGCGCCGCACCGCGCCCATCTCGTGCTGGGCCAGGCCGCGCAGGGTGTGCAGCGGGTACACGTCGAGTTCCTGGTACCGCCGGCCGGCGACGCCAGCGCCCCACCGGAAGAGCTCCGCCGCCTCGCCGACCAGCGCGGGCGCGATGTAGTGCCGTGCGGTCAGCCGCAGCCCGTCGCTCGCCCGCCCGAGCAGCCACGCCAGCGAGGGCAGCGGCTCGCCGGGCAGGTCCGGCGGCTCAAGCAGCCGCGGCGTCACGGTCCTGGCGAGGCGCGACCGCTCGCCCGGGTGCCCGTGCGCCCATTCCTCGATCCGCTCGGCGCTGATCCTGCTGAGCCAGGTGTCCATGCCCGGCGCGCTCTCGGTCCGGGTAAGCCAGCGCTCGACCAGCAGGGCCCGCCTGGTCTTCCAGCCGCTGGCGCCTACCTTCAGGTCACGCGCCGCGACCGCGAGTTCGATCGCGCTGGCGCACGCGTCGTAGGCGGCGCGCTCGTCGGGCCCCATGACCGAGGACCAGGCGAGCAGGTCGGTGTCCGGCGGCGCGGTGGGGGACAGGGCGAGCGCCTTGGAGTAGGCGGCGATCCCGTTCGCGCGCGACTCCGCGTAGGCGCCGAGGATCCGCGCGGTCTCCTCGCTGGCGCAGGCCTCGGCGTAGCGCTCCATCCCGGCCAGGGTGAACAGCCGCGCCAGCGCCCGGGTCACCCCCAGGTACGCCTCGGTCGGCTGCGGTGCCGCGGTCGGCAGCCCATACCACAGGAATTCCTGCAGCCGTAGCAGCGAGATCGCCCCGAGTCCTTCGCCCGATGTCAGCGAGCGGAGTGCTGTCCTCGCCTCGTCGGCGACAGCGGGATCTTCGCGCGCCAGTGTCTTGAGAGCCTCCGCCTCATTCATCATGCGGTCAGTCTGCCCCACGTGGTCAAGTGGCGAAAGATGCGTTGCGGATTTGACGGGTGATGTTCGGGTGCTGTCGTCCGTTACGCTGCGGCTCTGCCCCGCGACAGTATTTTTCTGCTACCGAACGGGTCGTTGCTCCGCCCGGTCCCTCGTCCTTGGCCGCCCGGGCCGGGAACGTGGCTCGCGCGCGCTTGCGCTACGGCATGATTACTTGAGTGAGCGGCATCTACGACGAACCCGAGCTGTACGAGCTGGCCTGTGCCTACCGCGACATCCCCGCCGAAGTCACCGCGCTTCTCGCCTGGTGCGCCAGCTACTTCACCGGCGGCGCGGGCGAGGCGGGCGCGGGCGACGGGCCCGGGGTCAGCTCCGCGCTTGAGCTGGCGGCCGGCCCTGCCGAGCACGCCAGGGAACTCGCGCGCCGCGGGCTGCGCGCCACGACGCTCGATCTGTCCCCGGCGATGTGCGCCTACGCGGCCGCGCAGGCGAAGGCGGCCGGCATCGACCTGCGGGTGGTCGAGGCCGACATGCGCGACTTCGCGATCGCCGGCCCCGGTGACACGAGGGCCGCCTTCGACCTGGCGATCACGATGCTGAACTCGGCCTGTCACCTGTTCACCCTCGATGACCTGGTCCGGCACCTGATCGCGGTGCGGGCGAGCCTGGTGCCCGGCGGCCTGTACATCGTGGAACTGGCGCACCCGGCGGACTTCTTCGACCGGGTGCCGCGCACGAGCAGCGAGTGGACGGTCGACGCCCCCGGCGTGCGCGCGGAGGTCCGCTGGGGCGGCCGGACCGACCGCATCGACCCGGTGACCCAGGTCACCAGGGAGCACATGACGATCACGGCGACCTCCGCCGACGGCACGATCCGCACGGTCAGCGACGTAGTCCCGAACCGTTTCTGGACCCTCACCGAGTTCACCGCCGCGGCCGAACTGGCCAACGCCAGGACGGCGGCCGCCGGCGCCCCCCCGGGTAGCCTGGACCTGGTGGCCACCTACGGCGACTTCGACGAGGGGACCCCCCTGGACGCCCCGTCCGCCTGGCGGATGATCCTGATCCTCCGCCGCTCTTAGCGGAAAGCGCAGTTCAGCGCCGTTTCGAAGATCGTTTGTCGGACCTAAACCATAGGCTGGTGTGGCCCCCGGGCGGGTGGGGACTGACAAGGTAAAAGACCGGTCTGTATTTTCTGGTCAGGGCGCTGGGCGCTTACGCCGCTCCTGGCACCCCCCGGGCGCCGGTACGCGTCAGCCCGACAAGGCCGGCCGAAGGCCGCCAGATAGACGCCTAGATTTTCGCGTCCTGCCGGGACCGCGCACCGCGCTAAGGCGCCCGTAGCACCACGGCCCGTTCAGCCTGCGGCTCTTGCCCTTGCCCTTGATCGTGCCTTTGACCTTGACCTTGACCTTGACCTTGATCGTGACCTTGCCTTTGACCTTGCCTTTGACCTTGCCTTTGACCTTGACCTTGCCTTTGACCTTGACTCTGAGGGTTCAAGCACGCGTCCAAGTAGCGCGGGGCGTCCGGGGGATTAGCCCGGAACCTTCCGAAGGAGGTTCCGGGTAATCCTCCCGGCGCCCCGCGCCGCACGGATACCGGTTTTGACTTGAGCTTTTGACTTTGACTTGAAGTCAAGACTTGAAGTCAGACTTGAAGTCGCAGAACGAGGCCCCGCCCTACTCGACCGGGATCTCCTTGTTGATCAGGGACAGGTCGATGCCCTGGCGTGACCGGACGATCCGGGCCACCAGGTAGATGACCAGCGCGAGCACGTACATCGCGCCCATGTAGATCAGCGAGTCGTTGTTGTTGA
>DAHWEX010000505.1 GCA_027326205.1 Actinomycetota bacterium | reverse complement strand
ATTCACGGCGATCTTCGCCAACTCCGCGCTGACCGGGGCGTCGGCGCGGGCGAGGAGTCCTGCTGCTGGTGATAGTGGATCGTTACGAGGCCCCCGCGCCTCCTAACGATCCACTATCAGGCGGACGCTGAATAACCCTCGTTCTTGGCCAGGAACCTCGCGACGGGCCCCGCCGTCCCGCAGGGTGACGAGCAAGTAGAACTGCGGTGGATGCCGTTCGCCGACGCCGTCCTTTCGGTATGAGCGGCGAGATCACGGAATCCGTCAGCGTCGCCGCGATCCTGAAGACCGAGCTTTTGCGGCGGCGCGCCAGCCGGCAATAGCGTGTGGCGGCTCAGTCGAGGTCCTGGTACGGCAGCCGCATTTTGGCCTGTGACCTGCGGTTAAGTGGTCTTCTGCGTGGTCTGGCGGGTTTGCCGGACATGGGGCAGCCGCCTCGTGATCATGTGCTTGTGAGAACTACAAAATCAGAGACGGCTGCGTCAGCCAGGATAGGCGCGAAGACCGCGAAGCGGAAACGTGACGAGCTGCTGGAGCTGCTGCGGCCCCAATTCGGGCGCATCGAGGCGTTTTTGCAGGTCAGGAAGTACCTGGCTGCGGTGATGAGCGATCTTCCCGAGCGCAACGGGTGGAGCATCGCGAAGTTCGCCGGGGACAGAACGCCTGATAAGACGCAGAGGCTGCTTAACCACGCGTCCTGGGATGCGTCAGCGGCGATGGGAGTGGTGCGCAGGTTCGGCGCGGACGGACTGGAGGCCGCAGCCCGCAAGCGGGGGAAGCGGAAGGGCCGGCTGAAGGTCCTCGCCCTCGACGAGACCGGGCAGGAGAAAAAGGGCGAGAGCACTGCCGGCGTGAAGCGGCAGCACATGGGGTGCGCGGATGGCGTCGCCAACGGGATCAATACCGTGCACGCGGCCTGGATCCGGGAGGGAACCGGGCAGGTCCTGGCCGGCTTCCGCCAGTGGATCCCGGAAGAGCACATCAAGGACCCGGTAAAGTCCCTGGTCACAGCCCTGCCGCTGGACCTGGCGTTCAAGACGAAGGGCGAGCTCGCCATCGGGATCGTCGATGATGCCGTCGCGGACGGGCTCGTTCCCGACTTCGTCTGCGGCGACGAGGTCTACGGCAGCTGCACGAAGCTGCGGGAGCACCTTGAGCAGGAGAAACAGGGCTACGTGCTGCGCGTGGCGAAAAACTTCCGCGTCACCATGGGCGACGGAACCATCCTGACCTGCGAAGAAGCGGTGAAGAAGCTGCTGAAGGGCAGGCGCCGCTGGGAGGTCCGCTCCGCGGGGAAAGGGTCGAAGGGCGACCGCTGGTACGCGTGGGCGTGGATCGGCACCGCCTCTTCCCGTCACTCCCTGCTGGTCCGCCGTCACCTGAGAACCGGTGAGCTGGCCTTTCACTACTGCTACGTGCCCGAGGGACAGGTCTGCGCCAAGGCGCGGCTGGTGCGGGCCGCGGGGCTCCGCTGGCCGGTCGAAGAGGAATTCGAGTTCGGCAAGGGCCAGTTCGGCCTGGACCAGTCCCAGGTCAGGCTCTTCCACGCGATCGCCCGCCACACCGTGCTCGCCTGCGCGGCCCTCGCGATCTGCGCCGTCACCGCGGCCCTGCTGCGTGACCGGACAGACACGCAGGCAGCACCGCCGGTCCGCCCCGGCCAGTCCCCGCCCGCCGATCCCGGGCTGATCCCGCTCACCGTCCCGCAGGTCAGGCGACTGCTCGCCGCCGCCACCGCACCATCATGGCCGCCACGCCACATCGAGCACTGGGACACGTGGACCCGCCGGCACCAGGCAAGCGCCCGATGGTTCCACAAACGCACAAGACTCGGCCGCGACGCCACGATCCCCCTGGTCAGCTAGCGAAATGCGGCTGCCGTACCAGGGACTTTTGATTAACGTAAAGTGAATTCCCGGTGATTAATTACAACAACTTAGAACACTTAAATACCATTTCGGCCCTAATTAAACAGGTAA
>DAHWEX010000503.1 GCA_027326205.1 Actinomycetota bacterium | reverse complement strand
GGCGTACCTGTCTACCTGCCCGGACGATCGAAGCGCCCCTCAACCGCAGCATAGGCGATCGAGGCAGGCATACGTAGCAACTCCGGCGAGTAGCCCTATGCGGTACTTTTATTTATATAAGTATTACTTGACCCGCGCCGCAGCGACGGCGCGGCGCTGGGTGCGCCTGCTCTTCGCGTAGAGCAGCGGGCCCTTGAGCATTCCCTGCAGCGCCCGCCGGTCCAGTTCGGCCGCCAGTTCCCGCGGCTCCCCGGCCGGCTCCCCGGCGTCTGCCGCCGCGGACCCGCCCTTCAGGTAGCCGACCGCCAGGGGCAGCAGCTTGATCATGCCGAACAGCGCACCGGGGCGCCGCCGCAGCAGCGCCGCGTAGAAGGCCGTCAGCCCGATGCTGTAGCCGTGCAGTTGCTTGTTGAGGCTGGCCATGTCCTGCCGGTGGTGGTGCCACATGAGCGCGACCGGCTCGTAGACCATCTCGTAGCCCGCGAGCATGACCATGGTGATCGCGAGCGTGTCCTCGCCGCCGCCGGTCGGGGTTCCGGCCCCCAGGGCGACGTCGAACCCGCCGATGCGCGTCAGCGCTTCCCGGCGGAAGGCCATGTTCGCCCCCACGCCGAACGGCGGCAACGGCCACAGCGGGCTCTGCGGCCCGGCCTTGGTGAACGTTCCCGCCGCGAAGCCGCGGCCCTTGCTGTGCCCGCCGACCTGCTCGAACAGGTTCTCGACCGCGTTGTCAAGCCGGGCGGGCAGCACGATGCCCGAGACGCAGCCAACCCGGCCGCCCCGGGCGAAGCCGCCCGCGATCCAGGTCAGCCAGTCCTCGTCGGGCTCGTCGTCGTCGTCGAGGAAGGCGATGATGTCGCTGCTGGCGGCGGCGATGCCCGCGTTCCGCGCCCAGGACAGGCCGGGCCGGGGTTCCACGCAGTACCGGAACGGCGCGCGGCCGCCCGTCTGGCCCTCGATCACCGTACGGAGGGCGTCAGACTTCGGCGCGTTGTCAACGACCACGACCTCGTAGCGCGGGTAGTCCTGCCGCGCGACCCGGTCCAGGCACTTCTTTATCTGCTCGGTCCGGTCCCGCGTGCAGATGACGACGCTGATGAACGGAGCGTCCGCGAGCACCTCGGCGCGGCGGCGCAGGAAGGGCCAGGCCTCCGGGTCAACTGCCAGGCCGGCCGCGGTGAGCGCCGTCGGCGCGGGCAACCCGGCGGCCGCGAACCGCCCGGCGAGGGCGCTGCCAAGCTCACGCCAGATGATCTCCCCGAGCGCGTCCGGCTCGACGCCGTCGCCCGGCAGCGTGACCACGCAGACGCCGACCGGTTCGGTGTGCAACCGGACGAGGACCCACGCGCGGCCGTAATGGCCGTCGTGATCCAGCCGCGGGAGCCGCTCGGTAAGTTCAACCTCGATAATCCGCGTCGGCAGGAATTCGCCGCTTACGTGTCGTTCAGATTTCTCGGCGTGGAGCGCTGAGGGCGCTGCCGGCAGCGTCACGCAACCGCCTCCTTAATAGACTCCAAATTTACGCCCAATAAGTTGCCGAACGATCCACCGTCTGTTCGCCGAACAACGCCGGTGAGCACGAATTCATAGTGTTTGTGGGCTGTCACACAGCTGACCTTGGTGACTAAGCGGACACTATACCCCAGCACGCTGCACTGTGCGGCGCATCACCCGACAAGGGCCCACCCATGACGACATGATTTGGATGAGCTATCCATAAGTCACAGTATGTGACCACATGGCGACAAATATCGGACGGTCATCACCACCTCAAACCAGGACAGTCGGCCATGAACCCTGCCGCCGAGGGGCGCATGGGTCAGAAGTGAGTCATATCTTGCAGGACGGCAGGCACGATCACGCCTTGTCCGGGTAGGCTCATGACGATTCTTGTTACCCTGCCGGCACACGACGCTGACGCTGTCACCGGGTCACTGGTGGACCGGTGGGCTGATGAACCGGCTAACTAGTGGACTAGTAACACGCGCCGCCCTCTTGACGCTGTAATGTTCAGCGGAGGTAAACAGCACGCCGGCGTACCAGTAGCTGCGGTACGCTCTCGCTTCCAAGTCTGCTCGCCGAAGGTCGACCTCCGCGACAGTGCGTTCCGCGAAGCATTAAAGCGAAATAGTCGATTTGTAATAGAAATTGAGTTTTCAGCAGAACAGGTGAGACGTGACTACTCGTGGACTTCAGCCACCATCATTTGAGTCGACTCGAATAGTGCAGAGTGATCATAACTCACGAGATGGAGTTTTGGCAGACGGAGAATCCGCCGAGGCGGCCCATGGCCGTGCGGCCAGCGCGGCCGAGGGCAACGAGTCGCCGTTGTCGGTCTGCCTCGTCGGCCCCGGCTGGCGGTTTACCTCGGGCATCAGCTACTACACCTGCCGCCTGGCCAACTCCATGGCCAGCGATCAGTGCGACACGAGTGTCCTGCTGATCCGCCGCCTGCTGCCCCGCCTGCTTTACCCCGGTAAGCGGAGGGTCGGCCTGAAGCGGGCGAGCATGGAGTACAGCTCCGACATCGCGGTCTTCGACGGCATCGACTGGTGGTGGGGTACCTCCCTGCTCCGGGCGATCCGGTTTCTCCGGGCCCGCCGGTCCAAGGTGCTGCTCCTGGAATGGTGGACCGCGGCGACACTGCACACCTACCTGCTGCTCGCCGTCGTCGCGCGCGTGGCCGGCCTGCGCGTCGTCATCGAACTACACGAGCTGCAAGATCCCGGCGAGGCCGGCCTCGCGCTCGCCCGCAGCTACGGGCGCCTCGGGCTGCGGGCGCTGCTCCGGCTCGCCCACGGCTGCATCGTGCACTCCAAGTCGGACCAGGAGCTGTTCGAGGCCAATTACGGGCCGATGGACGTGCGCGTCGCCCTGGTCCCGCACGGCCCGTACGACCAGTACCGCGACCTCGGGGAATCGCAGGATCCGGCCATCGTGGCGGCGACGGCCGCGGTGCGCGAGGCGCCGAAGAACGGCGACGTGGTGAACCTGCTGTTCTTCGGCCTCATCCGCCCGTACAAGGGGCTCGAGGAGCTGCTCAACGTCTTCAACGCCCTGCCCAGGGAAGAGGCCGAGCGGCTGTGGCTCACGGTCGTGGGCGAGACCTGGGAAGGCTGCACCGAGCCGGCGCAGCTCATCGCGACCAGCCCGCACCGGGACCGCATCACGTTCGTCAACGAGTACGTGCCCGACGAGGTGGTCGGCGCGGCCTTCGCGCACGCCGACGTGGCCGTGCTCCCCTACCGGCGCTCGTCGAGCAGCGGCATCCTGCACGTGGCGATGAGCTGGGGCCTGCCGATCGTGGTGACCAGCGTCGGCGGCCTTCCCGAGGCCGCCAGCGGCTACGCGGGCGCGGTGTTCATCCCGCCGGACGACCCCGCCATGCTGAAGGAGGGGCTCATGAAGGCCGCGGCGCTCGCCGGCCAGAAGTTCCCCGACCCGCGGAGCTGGCACGACACGGTCACCGCCATCCGCGCGGCGGCCTCCGTCGGCGAGCAGCAGGCCGCCCGGCACTAGGCGCTAGCGGTACCGGGCGCTAGCTGTCGGGGACGAGCCGCCGGTCGATCAGGGCGTAGGGCCTGACGTCGTGCCGGGCCGCCCACTCGCAGACCCGGCGCAGCGTGAACGTGCGCAGTTCCACCAGGCGGTGGAAGGCGGCCAGGTAGTTGGCCAGGGTGCGGTCCGGGCCGCCGAGCGGCGAGTACCAGTCGGCGTCGCGGAACAGCCCGTCCCGCCCGGCCAGCACGTCGAACCGGTTCCGCGCCCAGCGTTCCCGGTCCGGCGCCTTGTGCAGCCCGTTCAACTCGGCGATCCGCTCCACCTCGGCCTGCTGCCGGACATGCGGCGCCGGCAGCGGCGGCCAGGACAGATGGTCGCCGAAGTAGGCGATGAGCGCCTCCTGCTTCGGCTCGGACAGGTACCTGCGCGGGGCGGTGATGAACTTCGTCGGCCCCATGTTGTCCTGCGACTCCGCCCCCGGAGCGGCCAGGATCAGCAGCCGGAAGCTCTCGCTCTTGCCCGTCGACGTGCCCCGCGGCACCACGGGAATCCACACCGCGACGTCCCGCCCCGCCATCGGCATCGACGTCCGGGGGCGGAGCAGTCCGGCCGACAGGCCGTACTGCTGGACCCGGAGCGTGTTCGTCCGGCCGCTGTTCCGGATCTTCCAGAACCCGCGGGAGTCCGACTCGACCGTCACCGGGTCCGTGGACATTCCCTCGGCCGGCGGTGCCTTCAGGAACTTCATCGTGGGCGTGTTCTGGCCGCCTTCGACGGAGACGCGCAGCGTGCAGTTGGGTTCGACGGTCACCGTCGGCCGGCCGGTGGACGGCCCCATCAGGTGGCTGGTCCCGTCGGGCGCGACCTCGTACAGCCAGGCGCGCAACGGCCCGGAGTGCTCGCCGTCAGGCCGGCCGCCTTCGGGCGCGGCGGACGAAGTGCTCATGCGGTCTCCCTCATGCTGCATATTGCGCCACATTAGCGGTGAATACGGCCAGAGAATTTCACTATGCGGTGGATTCCTACAATGGAGACATGCGCTTCGTCCACGACACCCTGCCTCAGCGCGTCGCCTTCGGTTCCGGCGAGGCCGCGGCCAGCCTCCGCGCCGAGATCCGCAACCTCGGCGCCACCAGGGTGATGCTCATCGCCGCCAAGGCCGAGATGCACCTGGCCGACACGATCGCCCGCGACGTCCCGGTCGCGCTCCGCCATGACGACGTGGTGATGCACGTCCCGGTCGAGGTCGCGGAACGCGCCAGGGAGGCGGCGGCAGCCCACGACATCGACGCCTTGGTCAGCGTGGGCGGCGGCTCGACCACCGGCCTGGCCAAGGCGGTCGCGATGACGTCCGGCCTGCCGATCGTCGCGGTGCCCACCACCTACGCCGGCTCCGAGGCCACGCCGGTGTGGGGCCTGACGGAGGGCGCGAAGAAGACCACGGGCGTCGACCCCCGGGTCCTGCCCAGGGTCATCGTCTACGACGCGGCGCTCACCTTGTCCCTCCCGGTGGACATGTCCGTGGCGTCGGGGCTGAACGCGCTCGCGCACTGCGTGGACTCGCTGTGGGCGCCGAGCGCCGACCCCGTCAACGCCGCGTTCGCCGCCGAGGGCATCCGGTCACTGGCGAGCGGGCTGCCCAGGATCGTCGCCGACCCGATGGACCTCGACGGCCGCGAGCACGCCCTGTACGCGGCCTACCTGTCGGCGGCCGCGTTCGCCTCGGCCGGCTCCGGCCTGCACCACAAGATCTGCCACGTGCTCGGCGGCAAATACAACCTGCCGCACGCCCAGACGCACGCGACCGTGCTCCCGTACGTCCTGGCCCTGAACGGTCCCGCCGCGCCGGACGCGACGCGGCGGATCGCCGCCGCGTTCGGCGGCGCCGGCGTCGACGCGGCCAGCGCGCTCGACGGACTGGTCGCGCTCAAGCGGGAACTGAACGCCCCGCGCGCGCTCGCGGACTACGGCTTCACCGAGGACTCGATCCCCGAGGCCGCCGCCGCGATCCTCCCGTCCGTCCCCCCGTCCAACCCGCGCCCGGTCACGGCCGAGGACCTCCAGGCGCTCTTGCGCGCCGCCTGGTCCGGCGAAGACCCGGCAAACGCATTCTGAAAAAAGCGACAAAAACGATCATACCGAACGGACGCTGATTTCTCGTTTTCCCTGAATGTCGCCGTGGCGGCATGGCGACCAGTGAAACCCCGGCCCGTTCGGGATAACCGGTTTTGATCTTTTTCCAACGAGTCCTGGCTGTACTTCGAGGTCGTGAGCTAACCGTCGCGCAGCGCCCTGGCGACGAGGGAGCGGGGCAACTCGGGCAGCCGGCTCAGCAGTTCCTCACGCCGGCTGCCCGGGATGTTCCGCAGGATGTCGGCCACGGTGGCCGGGGACGCCTGGCCGAGTAGCTGCACGCCGCGGTCCGCGTCCATCGCCACCAGGAGCCCGGCCGCGGCCGGCGCCCGCATCTCGAGCAGGACGCCGGTGGCGGTAAGGTCTCCGGCCTGGGCGAGCACCCGGACGGCCCCGGTGGGCGGGCCGAGCGACAGCGCGGCCGCCGCGGCGAGCGAGCTCATGTGGTCGAGCAGCCGGCCGGCCCGCTCGGTCGTGACCATCTCCAGGATCTTCCGTGCCCTGGCCGGCTCGCCGGCCGCGATGCCGCTCAGCAGCCTTCCCGCGACCGGGTCGTCGCACTGGCTGAGGATCCGCGCGGCCGCGGTCCGCTCCAGGGCGAGCAGGTTCGTCACGGCGCGGTCGGCGGGCCAGTCGGTGACCATCTTCGCGGCGGTGCGGGCCGGCAGGCCGTGCAGCGGGGTGAGCCGGCCCGCCGTCCGGGCCGGCCCGGCGGCCGCGGCCCCGCGCGGTGCGTCCTGTCGTTCCCTGGGCCGCGTCGGCTGCCCCGACGGCCCGGTCCGCGGGCCGCCCTGGTAGGCGGCCCCGGCCTGGCCTCCGCTGGCGACCCGCCGCAGGACGGCGGCGACCGTGGCGGCGTCTGGCCGCTCCGCCGGTCGCTTGCGCAGCATGCTGAGCACGAGCGAGGCGATCTCGCCGCCCCCGCGCGGCTCGGGCAGGTTCTTGCTGAGCACGGCCGCGATCGTCGCCTGGAGGGTCTCGGCCCGGAACGGCGAGCGGCCGTCGAGGGCGCAGTAGAGCGTCACCCCGAGCCCCCACAGGTCCGTTCCCGGCCCCGGCTGGTGGTCGGCGAACAGTTCCGGCGCGAGGAACTCGGGAGTGCCGATGAGGGTGCTGCCCACGGTCAGCGAGTTCTCGCCGACGATCCGGGCGATGCCGAAGTCGACCAGGCGGACGGTCCCGTCGTCGCTCAGCACGATGTTCGCCGGCTTCACGTCGCGGTGGTACACCCGCCTGGCGTGGCAGGCCATCAGGCCCTGCAGCACCGCGAGCCCGGTGCTGGCCACCTTCCGCTCGCCGAACACCTGGCCGCCGGCGATGCAGGAGGCGAGCGAACGGCCGCGGACGTAGGACATGACGATCCATGGGTCCTGGCGGGGCCCTTCGTAGATCAGGTCGTGGACGTTGACGATGGCCGGGTGCTCGACCTTGGCCAGCGCGAGCGCCTCCCGGCGCACCCGTTCCCTGCGCACGTCCAGGTCGTCCCCGCTGTCCGGGCCGCAGACCAGTTCCTTGACCGCCACCGTGCGCTCGAGCCGGGTGTCGTAGGCCTTCCACACGCTGCCCATCGCGCCCTGGCCAAGCCGCTCCTCAAGCCGGTAGCGCTGGTTCAGCAGCCGCAACTGCCGGGGTGTCACTCGTCATCCCAGCTCAGCGGGATGCCGGCGCCGTTGACGTCCGGACGGGCGGGCGCCGGGTCGTCCGCGTACCCGCGCGCCGGGCCGAGGGCGGGCAGGCTCGCCTCCCGGTAGGCGTCCGCGTAGTCCTCGTCGTCGGGCGCATAGTCCAGCCTGGTCCGCGCGAGCGGTGCGTCCTGCCTGGTCGGCGCGGAGCGCGGGTCCGTTCCGCCCGGCCTGGGCCGGTCCTCGCCGCGGCGCTCCTCGGGCTCCTGCGGCACCCAGTTGTTGAGCCAGGCGTCCGCGCCGCCCCACTGGCGCTCGCGGCGGGTGGCCTCCTCCGGCGGGCGGTAGTCCGCGCGGCGGCGGGTCCGCGGCGGGTCCGGGTAGACCTCCGTCAGCGTCTCCGCCTCGGGGTCGTCCGTTATCGTCGGCAGCCGCCTAGTGCCGAACCAGATGGCGTCCGGCTCGGGCTCGGGGGTTACCGGCATGCCGGGCATGCCCGGGTCGGCCGACGGCGGGCCGAACGGCCCCGGGAGCTCACCGCCGGGGACGGCGCCGGGCTGCCGCAGCCGCGACCGGGTGCTGAAGAACTTCTCGTAGTCCCGCCGCTCCGCCTTCTTCGCGGCGGCGAGCGCGGCCTCGTACTGGCCGGGGCGCTGGAGCAGCTTCACGGTGACGGGCAGGCACTCGATGACGAGGAAGAGCAGGAACAGCAGGAACCGCGCGCCGGCGACCGTGAGGTTGCCGCTGCTCAGCTCGCTCAGCGCCTCAAGCCGCATCAGGATGCCGTGGGCGGCCTGGTTCTGCGCGTAGTAGGCGGCCTGCAGCTGGTTCCGGCGCTGTATGGCGGTGTCGTACTCGCCCTGCACGATCTGCCGCTGGTTCAGCGCTTCGGCGTACCGCTGCTGCTGGCTGGACTTGGACGTGGAGCTCAGCACCTGGTCGCGCCGCTGTATCTCCCCCTGGACCGTCGCGATCTGGCTCTGGTCGCTCGTCACCTGCTGCGACGCCTGCTCATAGCTCGTCAGGCTGGCCTTCGCGGCGGGGCCGTTTCCCTTCTTCGGGCACTGGGATCCGCCGTACAGCTGGCAGATGTAGTCCGTGTAGTACTGGTTCTTCAGGGTCGTCCAGTGCGCGAGCGAAGACTGCAACTGGGTGAGCTGGCCGTTGTACGCGACGAGTTCCGGGTCGGCCGCGGTGTTGCCCGTCTGGGCGCCCTTCGAGTTGATGACGGTGTTCAGCTGCTGCAACTCGTCGTAGTACGTGGTCACCTGCTGGTTGACCTGGCTGCTCTGCTGGCTAGAAAGGAAGGAGCTGTAGTTCTTCTGCTGCATCAGCGCCATTTGCGCGTTGATTTCCGACTGGAAGATCCGCAGCACGAGCGGGGTGGAAATAAGCGTGCCGAGCAGGATGGCGAGCACCACGCGGGGCACTGCCATGGCGAACTTCCGGCTGCCGTCAATAGGCATCGAGGTAATCAGCCAGCGATCAATGCCCATGATCACCAGCCCCCAGAATACGGCGACCGGAATCGCCAGGATCCCGTTAACGCCGAGCGCGCTTGAAAGCGCGAACCACATAGAGATCATGGCCATGCAGCTGGTGATCAGGATCGCCCAGCCCAGGCTCTCGAACCGGGTCCGCTCGCTGGGCACGTACCCGAGGATCTCGACGTCCGCGCCGGACAGCGCGAGGACGAACCTCCGCAATTGCTGAAACTTATTCATCGCCGTCTCCGGAAAGAACTCGTTGGCATCGGCGGTCCAAGCCTAGGAGCGTCCCGGAAAATCGGACCCCGCAGAGCTGCGGGGTACCGGACCTGGTGCGGAGCTATATAAGTGTACTTGAGCGCTCCACCATATGTCAGAAGCCGGTGGCGCGGGAGGGCTGGCCATGATCGGCGCGGAAGACGAAGTTCACGACTCCCTTTCCGAGGAACTTGACCGGATTACCGGAAACGCAGCCTTTGCCGTGGCCGAGTTCGGCGCGGCCGGCGCGGCGATCTGGCGCCTTTACCGCGACGAGAACGGCACGCCAAGGGCCGAGCAGCCGAGCGTGCCGCAGTCGGTCATGAAGGACCCGGACGCGTTCTACCGGGACGTCGACCCGGTGTTCATCGTGCGCACGTCCGCCGCCCTGCCGGACAATTTGTTCGACCTGCTGGCGGCCGCGCGCGGCGTGCCGGTCTACGAATGCCGCAAGCCGCTCGAAGACCAGATACGCAAGGCGATCACGGACAGCCCGCTGCCGCTTCCCTACGAGCTCGCCGTCTTCAGGCAGGTGCCGCCCGGCCGGCCGGACGCCGGGCGACTGGTCCTCGCCGGCCACCAGATCTTCCCGCCCGGCGTGACCCACGGGTACCGGGTGGCCGTGCGGGTCCGCTGCGAGCCGACCGACGGCGACGGCACGGTCTTCGCCGTCGTCACCCGCGAGCGGCGGCCCGACATCCCGCCGAACGACCAGGCGCTCCGCCCGGTGCAGATCCAGTCCGCGATGGTCCCGGCCGGCACCTACGAGATCAGCGCGGAGCTCGCGCGGCCGGGCCGCGTCCTCTTGCACGGGCTGCCGGGTCCGCTCAGCAAGTTCACCGGCTCCTGGGACAGCGTCAGGCACCAGGTCCCGGACCGGCTGGCGGCGGCCGAGCCGGTTCACCTGGTGTGCCTCGTCGAGACCAGCGGCGACGACGACCGGCTTGAGCTCAGGATCGACCGGCTGTCCCAGCTCATCGAGGAGGCCGAGCAGGGGGGCGGCGAGCTCAGCGTCTCGGTGGTCGCCTACGGGCCGCACGCGGTGGCCTGGCGGGTCGACGAGCGGCAGGTCGCCGTGCCCGCCTGGGCCGCGCAGGGCACCCGGGCGGTGCAGGAACTGCGCGGGCTGGCCCGCCGGCCAAGGGACCCGCGCGAGTACCGCCGGGCGGCCCAGCTTGAGTGCGCCCTCGAGACGGTCGCCAGGCACCTGTCCGAGCGGGACGGGCGGCCGGTGATCGTGACCGCCGGCGGGCGGCCGCCGCACCCGCACACGATGGACACCAGGACCACGATCATCCCGTGCCCGGAGCGGGTGAACTGGAAGTGGCAGGCCGACCGGATCGCAAGCCTCGGGGCCTCCTTCGGCGCGCTGCGCGACTCCGGCGCGCGCGCGGACGTCTGGCGCACGCTCGGCCACGACGCCATGGCGACGGTGGACGACGCCGTGGACATCCCCGACTTCGCCGTGCGCCTCGGGCTGCGCACGGCCGCTCAGGTCGTTCCGTTCCCGTTCATCGATTAAGGAGTGCGACGTGGCCACCACCGGGATGGGCAGCGCGAAAGCCGGCGTGCCGGACGACGGGAAGCGGACCTACCGCAGCGAGCCTGGCATCGCCATGCTCGGCGCGACGGGCGCGGGTAAGACGACGTTCCTCGGCGCCCTGCAGATCGCGCTGCTCCAGGACGAGCGGGGCTGGACGATCTGGTCCAAGGACCCGGCCTCCCGCAGGGAAATGATCAAGATGAACACGGCCCTGACCAGCGAGGGCGAGTTCCCGCTGCCGTCCACAGGCATCGACACCTTCGACTGGATCCTCGGCAGCAGGCGCGAGCGCACGGAGCGGACCGGCCGGCTGCGCTCCCGGTCGTTCGAGGAGAGCGTCCAGGTCACCCTCAAGCTGACCGACGCGTCCGGTGAGCTGGCGCGGTCCGACCAGATGGACCTCGACGACCGCAGGCAGCTTGTCGAGCAGGTCGCCGGCAGCCAGGGCATCCTCTACATGTTCGACCCGATCAGGGAGTTCAACCGGGGCGACGCCTACGACAAGCTCTTCGGCCTGCTGATGGACATCATCGCGACGGAGGCCGAGCACCCCGGCTTCGACGGCCGGCTGGGCCACCACGTGGCCGTGTGCGTCACCAAGTTCGACGAGCCCCGGATCTACAAGACGGCCGAGTCGCTGCGGATGCTGGTGTGGGACTCCCACGACGCCGCGGGCTTCCCCAGGGTCCACGACAGCGACGCGCGCGACCTGATGCACCGGCTGTGCCGGCTGTCCCGCAGCGGCACCGGGCAGGCGGTTCCGCAGTTGCTCGAACGGTACTTCTACCCGGACCGGATCAAGTACTTCGTCACCTCGTCGGTCGGGTTCATGGTCAGCGAGCGCACCCAGCGGTTCGATCCGCAGGACACCGAGAACGTCTACCGGATCGAGTCCGGCGAGGCCCTGATCCGGGGACCGGTCAACCCGATCAACGTCGTCGAGCCGGTCCTGTGGCTCGTCGAGCAGATGGCGCTGAACGGCTAGGGCCCGGGAGCTTCCAGTGACCGCAACGCCGATCCCGGTGCGCGCCCAGTGGGCGCTGCACGGCAAGGTTCTCGACGACGAGGGTTACCAGGTCATCGCCTGCAGCACCGGGGACCTGAGCAAGGCGAACTTCACCGACGCCCTCGGCCGGTTCGCGCTCGGCGCCCTCGACACGCTGCCGCAGGTGTCGCTCAGCTACCTGCAGCCCGCCGCCCGCGTCTCCGGCGGCGGCTACCTGGCGCTCGCCATCCACTGGTCGCCGGGGAACGGGAAGCGGCATGCCGCCGGGGTCGGCCACGTGGACAACCAGGGCCGCCCCACCACCTTCACCAGCTATTTCTGCGCACCGTACGCGTCGCTGGCGCCGCGGTGCCTCACCTACCTGGACATGTACCAGGCGTTCGGCGACGTCACGCTGCCGACCAGGGACGGTCCGCCCCTGGACCTGCTCCTCGCCCCGGCCGGGCAGCGCGCCCCCGGCATCGACGCCCTGGCCATGCGGGTGGCGCCGCTGCTGCTTACCGGCGTGCCGGTCTGCGTGCTCGGCGCGGAAGAAACGGGCGTGGACGAGCGGCTGCGCTTCATCGATACCGTCATGGCGCTGCTCCCTTACGGCTTCCGTGCCCGGATGACCGCGGCGACCTGGACGAGGGCCACCAACCGCAACCACCGGTTCCGGCTCTTCTTCAGCAGCGAGCCACGGGCGGCCGACAAGCCGGACGAGGTCGTGCACTGGGGCGAGCCCGAACGGGTCAAGATTCCGAGCAAGGCCGCGCGGGCCTACTACGGCTGGCTGAACGACAAGTTCAAGCCGCTGGCCAGCCTGACCCAGCTGAACCGGGAGTACGGTTTCGGCGACGCCGCCGACACCCGGACGCTCGACCTGGTGCTGCGGTTCTCCCGGTCACCGCAGGAACCGCCGGCGCTGGAGCCACCGCCCCCGGCCGACCCGGCGCGCACCACGGACCGCGCGCGCCCCGCACAGGGGGCGGACCCGGTCACGCGGATCCTGGTGGAATGCGCCGAGCACGCGCGGACGCTCAGCGTGAACCTCGTGCGCCAGGACATCAGCGACCTGCAAGCCCGGCTGAAGTCCGGCCAGGTCGACGACAGGCACCGCGAGCGCTACCGCAGGCTCATCACCCAGTCCGGCCTGCTCAGTTCCGGCTCCTGGCTGCAGCGGAACAACGAGGTCAGGCTCTACGAGACGCTGCTCGCCCTGGCGTTCGGCCTGCCGGTCGGCTACCCGGCCTTCTGCCAGATCGAAGACTCCCTGGCCGGCGCGTCCGGCCAGGGAGTGCACCAGGCGCTGCTTGCGGCGATCGCCCGGGTGGGCCCGGGTGACCTGCGGACGAGGATCCTGGTGGCCGCCGAGCTCGAGCCGAGGAAGCTGCTCAAGTCGCTCGGGTCCAGCGGCGCGGACGGGCACGCGCTGATCCGCGAGCTCGCCCTGGGCGGCTGGCACCGCAGGCAGCACGGGCGCACGTTCTGCGATGTCACGCTCGGCTACCTGCGCGAACGCCAGGGCCGCTACAGCATCGCCGAGGTGCAGCGGGTGCTGCTGCGCTGCGGGTACCTGGCGCAGCCGCTGCGCGACATCGGCAGCGAGCAGTACCAGGTGCACGCGATCGCGCAACTGCTGGTCGCCGCCTTTCCGCTGGACGCCTACCCGGCCGGGCTGGACAAGACGGTCGTCAACGCGATCCTCGCCAGCGCGCCCGACGCGCCGACCCAGGCCCTGCTCGCGGCCATCCTGCGCCGGATCCCGGTCAGCGAGGCCCGCGGCGCGTGGGAGGCGTTCGTCTACGGGTCGGTCGCCCGGATGAACCTCGACGACGAGACGCACGGCGACCTGTGGCTGCGGCTGCCCTCGATCGAGCCCGAGCCGCCCGCCGCCGCGCAGCCGGACGAGCCGGCTGCCCCGGGTGCCACGGGTGCCCCGGGTGCCCCGACGCAGCCGGTTCCCGCGATGGAACTGCTGGCCGCCGAGGCGATGCCGCCCGAGCAGGACCCGCGGTGGCAGGAACGTCCGAAGCAGCCGTGGTTCCCGTGGTCCGGCTCCGAACTGGACGTCCCCCCGTGGGTGAATCCCGGCGCGCACGACCTGAGCTGACGGCGGCCGCGGCGCGCCGGCGCCCGGGAACGCGGTTACGCTGGCACTGTACTGCTTGAAAACCGCGCCGCTGGAGAAGCCGTGACGCCGGAAAAGCTCGCCGACCTCGCGCGCTTGCGCCGTGCCCGCGACCTGATGAACCGCGAGTACGCGCGCCCGCTCGACGTGGCCGCGCTCGCCCGGGCGGCGCTGATGTCGCCGGCGCACTTCTCCCGGCAGTTCCGCGCGGCCTACGGGGAGACCCCCTACGCGTACCTGATGACCCGGCGGATCGAGCGGGCGAAGGCGCTGCTGCGCGTCGGCGACCTGTCGGTCACCGAGGTCTGCCTGGCGGTCGGCTGTACCTCGCTCGGCTCGTTCAGCGCGCGCTTCACTCAGGTGGTGGGCGAGACCCCGACCGGCTACCGGGCCCGTGACCATCGTGACCTCGTCAGCGTGCCGGGCTGCATCGCCAGGGAGCTCACCCGCCCGTCCAGCGCGCCGAGCAGGATCGGAGAAGCACCCGGCGCGCCGGCCCGCTAACGTTGCGCACATGGAACTCACGCTTTCCACTTGCTTCCTGCAAGTTCAGGACCCAGATGTCGCACTGGCGTTCTACCGTGACACGCTCGGCCTGGAGGTGCGCAACGACGTCGCCAACGGCGGCTTCCGCTGGATCACCGTCGGCTCCGCCGCCCAGCCCGACGTCTCGATCGTCCTCACCAACTACCTGAACGGCAGCCCGGACGACAACGACATGATCGCCGCCCTCATCGCCAAGGGCGCACTGAACGGCGTCCACTTCCGCGCCGACGACCTAGACGCCGCCTTCGCCAAGATCCGCGCCGCCGGCGCCGAGGTAGTCCAGGAGCCAGCCGAGCAGTTCTGGGGCACCCGCGACTTCGCCATCCGCGACCCCTCCGGCAACATGGTCCGCATCGACCAGCCCCCCGCCAGGTAACTCACGCCCTCCCCAGGCTCCGCCCCCCAGCCCCCGGCACGCGCTTTCTGCGTGCAGGGGACGTCTCAGCGTCCCGTGAGGCGCTCCGCGCCTCACACCGGGGGGTACGGGGGGTCGCCCCCCCGGGAGAAATGGCGAACGCCCCGGCACGCGCTCTTTGCGTGCAGGGGCGTTCGGCGTGAGCCGCCTTGGGGAATCGAACCCCAGACCTACGCATTACGAGTGCGTCGCTCTGGCCGACTGAGCTAAGGCGGCGGGCTGTCCTCACGGACGGCGCGTGGCCATTCTACCGGTTTCTTCGGGGTGCGTTGACTCGCGCGCGGGGAACACGGTGGAGAATATGGCGGGTGAGGCTGACCGAGGAAGAGGCGCAAGCACGGCTGGGCAGCGCCCGGGTGGCGCGGCTCGCAACGGCCGGGGGTGACGGGCAGCCGCATCTGGTCCCCGTCACGTTCGCGGTTGACGGCGACCTGATCTACACGGCGGTGGACTACAAGCCGAAGGAGTCGACGAACCTGCGCCGGCTGAAGAACATCCGGGAGAATCCCCGGGTCGCGCTGCTCGCTGACTACTACGACGACGACTGGGACCTGCTGTGGTGGGTCCGCGTCGACGGCTGGGCCAGCGTGGTCGAGGACGAGCGCGCCCTTCAGCACCCGCTTGACGTCCTGGCCGGGCGCTACGAGCAGTACCGGGACCGCCGCCCGGCGGGCCCGGTGATCGTGATCCAGGTGGACCGGCGGAAGGGCTGGTCGAGCACCTAGCCCTCGGCCCGCCAGCGGCGGTACAGGTCCGTCAGGTCGGTGCGCATCTCCGGCGTCAGGTCTTCCGTGGTGACCCGGCCCGTCAGCCGGATCGTCTCGCGGATCTGGGCCAGGTACTCGGTGCAGTGCTCGCAGACCGCGAGGTGGTGCTCGAACCGGCGGCGCTCCCCCGCCGACAGCGCCCCCTCCAGGTAGTCGGTCACGATCTCGACGACCTGCTGGCATGGCAGGTCGCGGGGACGGCGGTGCAGCAGCCCCGAGAAGAGACTCATCGCTGTCCACCTCCCAGTTCCGATTCAAGTGCCTGCCGGAGCTTGCTGCGCCCTCGGTGCAGCAAGACGCGCTGGTTGGCCTCGCTGATCGCCAGCACGTGGCACACTTCGCTGCTGGTCAGGCCTTCGACGTCTCGCAGCAGCACGACCTCGCGCTGCCTGTCGGGCAGCAGGCTCATCGCCCCGCGGAGCAATTCGGAAAGCTTAGCGGCGTCGACCCGGTTCTCCGCCTCTTCGACCCAGTGGTCGGGCGGCACCGCCCACGCCCCCGACGGGCTGAAGCGGGAGGCGTCGACGGCGGGCCCGGCGTCCGCGACGGGCACCGACCGCGCCTCGCGCACGCCGGTGGTGCGGGCCCGGTTCACCAGGATCGTGAACAGCCAGGTGCGCAGGGAGGACCGTTCCTCGAACCGGTCCAGGCCGCGCAGCATCGCCAGCCAGGTGTCCTGGACAACTTCCTCGGCGACCGCCCGGCTCGACACGAACGACAGCGCTAGCCGGAGCATGGATGAGTTGTAACGCGCTACGAGGTCGGCGAACGCCTGCTCATCGCCCCCGCGCAGGCGCCGCAGCAACGACGTGTCCGCTTCCATCGCTGGCAGCGTACCGCCAATCTCGCCCCCGGGGGGGCGGGCCGGCCGTGCTGTTACCTCCGCCGCACGGCCGGCCCTGCCCATCAGCCGCAAGCTCAGGCCGCCGCGATCCCCTCGCCGCCGGCCCCGCCCGGCACGGTGACCGACCCGATCGGGGTCAGCGCCCCGCTGGCCGCCACGGCGAACTCGTCGACGACGCCGGCCTTGCCCGTCTGCACGTAAACGAACTGGCCGCCAGCGGCGGACGCCGCGTCCACGGTCCCCGCGTCGGTCGGCGTGTTCCCGAGGGCCGTCAGCGCGCCGGACCAGCTCGTGCCGTAACCGGACAGCGAGCCGCTGCCCGCGTTGGACGTGTAGACGTACCGCCCGGCCCGCACCACCCAGCAGGTCGCCTTCTGCCCGGTGTCCGCGGCGTCGAGCTGCGTCAGCCCGCCCCCGGGCGACAGCCGGAACGTCGCGATCGCGCTCGGCCCCGCCTCGGCGAGCACCACGTGCCCGGCCTGGTCGAAAACGGCCGCGAACGGGACGTCACCCGGCAGCGAGGTGACGGCCGGCGCCGCGGAAAGCCGCCCGTCCCACCCGACCGAGAACACGTCCACGTCGTTGGTCGCGGCCTTGGTGGTCACCAGCAGCTGCCTGCCGTCCGGGCTGAACGTCACCTGGCCGGGCGTCGCCGTGAACGGCGACGCGGCCGTGGTGCCCAGGCCGAGCGCCCGGTAGGAACCGGGGAGCGGCGCCAGCCGCCCGTCGTCGATCCGGAAGCCGTAAAGCGACCCGCCGCCGAGGGCGTTCAGCACGTAGGCGACTTCCCCGTGCACGGTCACGCTCACCGGGAAGTCACCGCCCGAGGAGAGAACCTGGGTGAGCCTCAGCCGGTCGCCGTGTACGGCGAAGACGGAGATCGTGCTGCTGCCCGGGTTCACCGCGATCAGCAGCCCGCGCGCCCGGTCGTAGGCGAGCGCGCCCTGCGACGCGGTGTGGTCGACGACGGAGCCGGGGAGGACGCCGCCGAGGCCGCCGGTGGCATACGTGCCCGCGGGCGTCAGGGTGCCGTTGGCGGCGCGCTGGTAGGCGGCCACGGCGTTGCCCGCGGTGTTGTCGGTCAACGCGAACACGGCACCCCGGTAGCCCTGGTCGGCGGCCGGATTAGTCGCGGCGGACGCGGCCGGCGCGGCGAACGCCGCGACGGCGGCCGCCACAGCGGCCGCGGGCACAAAACGAGCGAATGCCTTCACGAGGCTTCCCCTTCCTTGGGGACTTGAACGTGACTGGAACGCAGCTGCACCGATCAGTCTCACGAGCGGAAGGAGCGTTACACGCCAGCCAGAGCGGAGAGCCTCACCCCGCGTACGCCGGGCACGCTGACGTGCGCCAGTCGTCGGACAGCCGTTAGGCCTCGTGGGTGGACTCGTAGGCCTTGCGGGAGCCGCAGGCGCTGGCGACCGGGCACGCGCAGGTGCTGCCGTCGGCGGACAGCTTCACGACGACGCTGTCGGACGGGACGCTGTGCGCGATGACCGTGCCGGGTCCGTCCGGGGTGTCGACCTGCGTGCCCAGGCGCGGCGCCGTCTTCTTGAATTCCTGGTACAGCGGGTGCTCGTACTTCAGGCAGCACATCAGCCGCCCGCAGGCGCCCGCGATCCGCATCGGGTTCACCGGCAGGTCCTGGTCCTTGGCCATCCGGACCGAGACCGGCTCGAAGTCCTTGAGGAAGGTCGCGCAGCACAGGTCCCGGCCGCACGGGCCGATGCCGCCCTGCAGCCTGGCCTCGTCGCGCGGTCCGATCTGCTGCAGTTCGACGCGGGACCGCAGCCGCGCGGCCAGGTCGCGCACGAGCGCGCGGAAGTCCACCCGGTGCGGCGCGCTGAAGTACACGACGAACACGTTGGTCGACGCCAGGAAGTCGACGGCGATGAGCTTCATCGGCAGCCCGTGCTCGCGGATCAGCCGGCGCGCGGCCAGTCGCCCCTCGGCACGGCGGTGGCGGCTGGCCTCGTCCCGCTCTAGGTCGTCCGCGCTGGCAAGCCCGGCGCAGACCGGCAGGTCGTCGAGGTCTTCCGGCATCCACTGCGGCGCCCAGACGCACTCGGCCACCTCGGGGCCGCCGTCGGTGGGGACCAGGACCTTGTCGCCGATCTTGGGCTGATGGCCGCCCGGGTCGAGGTAGTAGAGCCGCCCGTACCGCTCGAAGCTCACCGCCATCATCATGCCCATCGGTCTAGCGTAAGTGGCCCACCGCCCCGAGCGACAGGCCACCCGCCCACGCAAATCGCCGTTTACCAACAGCGAGCCTCAGCCGGGCAGGAGGGAGATCGTCAGCTCCTCGACCGCGAGCAGCGGGGCGACGTTCTGCGCGACCCGTTCACGGCATTTCATGACCGCCTGCATCCGGCGCAGCGTCGCCTCCGGCCTCGTGCCGGACGCTAGCCGCCGCAGGTCGCTCAGGTGGTCGGCGTTGGCCAGTTCCACGTCCGCGCCGACCTGGAGCATGAGCACGTCGCGGTAGAACGCCGCGAGCTCGAGCAGCGCGCTGTCCAGGGTGTCGCGCTTGACCCGGGTGGCCCGTGACTTCTGCCGGTCCTCAAGCTCCTTCATGGCCCCGGCCATGCCGCGCATCGCCTTGGCGACGCCCTTGCCCGTCGATCCCTCGCCGAAGGCCTGGCGGAGCTTTCCCCGCTCCGGCTCGTCGAGTTCCTCGGTCATCGCCTTCGCCTCGTCCTCGGCGCTCTTGACCAGGGTCGCCGCGGCGGCCAGGGCCGGGCCGAGGGAGACGGACTGGAGCGGGACCTTCAGCACCGCCTCGCGGCGCGCGGCGGCGGACGCGTCGAGCGCGAGCCGCCGCGCCTTGTCGATGCTCCCCTGCGCGGCCCGGGCGGCGGCGAGGGCCCGGTCGTAGTCGATCCCGTCCCGCCGGGCGAGCGCCTCGGCCACCGCCTCCGACGGCGGCACCCGCAGCGTCATCACCCGGCAGCGGGACCGGATCGTCGTCACCAGGTCCTCCGCCGACGGCGCGCACAGCAGCCACACGGTCCGGGGCGCGGGCTCCTCGATCGCCTTGAGCAGCGCGTTGGCGGCCGCTTCCGTCGACCGGTCGGCGTCCTCGAAGAGCACCACCAGCCAGCGGCCGCCGGACGGCGCGCCCGCGGCCCGCAGCACGAGGTCGCGGGTCTCCTTAACGCCGTAGGAGAGTCCCTGGGGCCGGACGAGGAGCAGGTCCGCGTGCGTCCCGGCGCGCACCTGACGGCACGAGGGGCACTCGCCGCACCCGCCGTACGGGCACAGCAGCGCCGACGCGAAGGCCCGCGCCGCGATCTCGCGCCCGGCGCCCGGCGGCCCGGTGAACAGCCAGGCGTGGGTCATCGCCCCGGCGACGGCGTTCCGCAACTGCGCGACGACCGCGTCCTGCCCCGTGAGCTCGGCGAAGACGCTCATCACCGGTCCGTGAACTGATCGTCGGGCAGGCGGCCGGGGACGACGGGGAACGACCCGGTGGAGGCCTCGGCGACCCGCGGCACCGGGTCAGGCAGGACCTCCCTGACCCGGTCCTTGATCTGCTCGGTGAGCTCGCCGACCGGCGCGGTCGCGTCGACGATCAGGTACTGGCCGGGCTTCGCCCTGGCCAGCGCGAGGAACCCGGCTCTGACGCGACGGTGGAAGTCGAGCGGCTCGGCCTCGAGCCGGTCGGCCGACCGGGCCCGGCGGGTGAGCCCCTCCAGCGGGTCCATGTCGAGCAGCACGGTCAGGTCGGGTTCCCGGCCCTCGGCCGCCCAGCGGTTCAGCCAGGCGACGTCCCCGGTCAGCAGCCCGCGCCCGGCTCCCTGGTAGGCCAGCGAGGAGTCGATGTACCGGTCGGTGATCACGATGGCGCCGCGGGCCAGGGCCGGGTCGATGACCTTGGCGACGTGCTCGGCCCGGTCCGCCGCGTACAGCAGCGCCTCGCAGTGCGGCGACATGCCCGCGTGGGCGGTGTCGAGCAGCAGGGCCCGCAGCCGCATCCCGATCTTGGTCGCGCCGGGCTCGTGGGTCGCCACCACGTCGTAGCCCTGCTCGCGCAGCCAGATCGCGATCAGCCGGGCCTGCGTGGTCTTCCCCGAGCCCTCGCCGCCCTCGAACGCCAGGAACAGCCCGGTGTGCCCGTGCGCCGTCTCCGGTCCCGGCTGCGCCGGCATGCGCTTGATCGGCTCACCCCGGATGGCGGCGAGCATGTCCTCAAGCAGCGGCACGCCCTTGCGGTCGTCAAGTTGCCGGTAGGACTTGACGCCCACGAACGCCACGAGCGCGGCCGAGAGCAGCAGCAGCAGGTTGTCGCCCGGGGCGCCGTAGCTGATGTGCACGATCGTGATCACGCCGTTGTGCGTCCGGCTCAGCGCCCCGATCGCCGCAGAGAAGCCGGTGGCGACGAACCCGGCCACCCCGATCACCGCGAACAGGATCGCCTGGATCGTCGACTGGAAGAACGCGAACACCCGGCCCCGGGTGTCGTCGTCCACCTCGAGGCCCACGAGCGTGAAGCCCGTCGGGTAGGCGGTCCCGGAGATGACCCCCATCAGGAACACGAAGATCGTGACCACGGCGAGGTTCGGCACGAGCGCGATCATCGCGAGCGGCACCGCGGACGCGGTCAGCGTGACGCCGAAGAGCCGCCGCCGGGAGAAGTCGCCGAACGGCCGCGAGCCGAACCCCATGCCGATCGCCAGGCCGATCAGGATCACCGCGAAGACGAGGCTGAACCCGGCCGACCCGCCGTTCAGTGTCAGCTGGATATAGGACGGAGCGAGGCCGATCACGACCCCGGCCGCGCAGAACGCGCCGATCATCCCGATCACCAGGCCGCGCACGACCGGCGTGTCCTTGATGAACCGCCAGCCCTCCCAGATGGCCTTGGCGGTCGACGGCACCGAGATCGGCCCGCTGTGCTCCCGCTTGCCGATCTGCCGCAGGAAGTAGACGGTGACCGCGGAGACGAAGTAGGACGCGCCGTTGAAGTACAGCGCGAGGTCCACCTTGTTGGTGTGGAAGGCCGGGCTGACATGGCCGAGCCCGGTCGCGACCCAGCCGAGCAGCGCGAGCACGCCCGCCGCGAGCGGCGCGGTGCCGTAGGTCATCAGCGTGCTGAGCTGGTTGGCCCGCTCCAGCTTCTCCTTGGGCACCAGGTTCGGGATCGTGGCGGAGGCGGCCGGGTTCCAGAACTGTGACGCGATCCCGGCGAGGAACTTCGCGACGTAGATCCAGGTCAGGTTGGGGAACAGCGGGATGGAGACGAACAGCAGGCCCCGGATGACGTCCCCGACGACCATCGTGACCCGGCGGTCGAACCGGTCGGCCAGCGCGCCGGCCAGCGGCCCGAGCAGCAGCGCCGGCAGCAGCGTGACCACGAAGACGCCGCTGATCGAGGAGGTCTTCGCCAGGTTGCTGCCGTGGGTGACCGCCGGGGCGAGCGCGACCAGCGCGAGGATCGACAGCCAGTCGCCAAGGCTCGACAGCGACAGCGCGATCCACAGCGCCCGGAACGGCCTGATGGCCAGCACTCCGTCCCCGGAGCGCGCGCGCCTGGCCCGGCGGCTCGGTGGCGCCTGACCCGGGCTGGCGCTGCGGGGGGTGGAGTGGTTCACGGCGTTAGGCTATCGACAGCTCGCTGTGTGGCTAGCCAACACTGGCTTGATCGTGATTGTACGTCCCCTACGTTTCCGGGGTTTTACGCGCGCGCGCGGGCTTCGCCGCCGTCTTGGCGGTCGCCGTCTTGGCGGCGGCGGGCTTCGCCGCGGCCGGCTTCTTCGCGGCCGGCGCCTTCGCCGTGGCGGTCTTGCGTGCCTTCGGCGCGGGCGCGGAGGCCCGCCGGTCGGCGAGCAGTTCGGCCGCCCGCGCCACGGTGATCGAGGCCACCTCGTCGCCCTTGCGCAGCGAGGCGTTGGTCTCGCCGTCGGTCACGTACGGGCCGAACCGGCCGTCCTTGATCACCATCGGCTTGCCCGTCGCGGGGTCGTCGCCGAGCTCGCGCAGCGGCGGCGCGGTGGCACCGCGGCCGCGGCCGCGGGCCTTGGGCTCCGCGAGCAGCGCCTTCGCCTGATCGAGGGAGACGGTGAACATCTCTTCCTCGGACCCTAGCGACCGGCTCTCGCTGCCGTGCTTGACGTACGGGCCGTACCGGCCGTTCTGCACGGTGACCGGCTCACCGTCGATCTCGCCGAGGGTCCGCGGCAGGCTGAGCAGCTTGAGCGCGTCGTCGAGGGTCACGGTGTCCAGGGTCATGGACTTCAGCAGGGAGGCGGTGCGCGGCTTGTCCTTCGTGCCCTCGGGCAGCAGTTCGGTCACGTACGGGCCGAACCGCCCGGCCTTGGCCACCACCTGGCGGCCGCTGTCCGGGTCGCTGCCGAGCGGCTTGTCCCCGGTGGGGACGCTGAACAGCTCCTCCGCCTTCTCCGGGGTCAGCTCGTCGGGGGCCAGGTCCTCGGGCACGTTGGCTCGCTGCCCGTCCCGCTCCAGGTACGGCCCGTACCGGCCGACCCGGACGACGATGTCGGTCCCGTCCAGCGGGAACGAGCTGATGTCCCGGGGGTCGATGTCTCCGATGTCGGAGACCAGTGCCTTCAGTCCAGGGCCGGAAGATTCGTCCGAACGGGCCGGGCTGACCGTGGCCGCCGCATCGTTCCCGTTGGCCCGGTCGTCACCGAAGTAGAAGCGCCGCAGCCACGGCACCCGGTCCACCTCGCCCCGGGCGATCTCGTCGAGCGCGTCCTCCATCTGGGCCGTGAACGCGTAGTCCACCAGTTGCCCGAAGTGGTCCTCCAGCAGCTTGATGACCGCGAACGCCAGGAAGGACGGCACCAGCGCGGTGCCCTTCTTGAAGACGTAGCCCCGGTCCAGGATCGTGCCGATGATGCTCGCGTAGGTGGAGGGACGGCCGATCTCCCGGTCTTCCAGCTCCTTGACGAGCGAGGCCTCGGTGTAGCGGGCCGGCGCCCGGGTCGCGTGCTCCAGCGGGCGCGGGGTCGGCGGCAGCGCGGCCAGCGCGTCGTTCTCGGCCAGCGTCGGCAGACGGCGCTCCTGGTCGTCGGTGTCGCTGGCGTCGTCGTGGGACTCCACGTAGGCGCGCAGGAACCCGTAGAACGTGATGATCTTCCCGGAGGCGCCGAACTCGGTTGTCCGCACGGCGGCCGGGTCGAACGACTGCGCGCTGGAGGTCTGGGCGCCAGTCGAAGCGGCGGCCCGTTCGGCTGACTGGTCTTGTGCCTGTGCCTGTCCCGGGGTCCCCTGGACCCGGACGGACACCGACTCGCCGGCCGCGTCCTTCATCTGGCAGGCGACGGTGCGCTTCCAGACCAGGTCGTACAGGCGCAGTTCGTCGCCCTTGAGGCCGGTGCGCTGCGCTTCGGCCGGGGTGCGGAACCGGTCGCCCGCCGGGCGGATCGCCTCGTGCGCCTCCTGGGCGTTCTTGACCTTGTTCGTGTAGGTGCGCGGCGCGTCCGGCACGTACTCGGCGCCGTAGAGCTCGCGCGCCTGCTGCCGGGCGGCGTCGATCGCGGTCTGGCTCAGCGTGATCGAGTCGGTCCGCATGTAGGTGATGTAGCCGTTCTCGTACAGCCGCTGCGCCACCGACATCGTGTACTTCGCGGAGAACCCCAGCTTGCGGGAGGCCTCCTGCTGCAGGGTGGTGGTGCGGAACGGCGCGTACGGGGAGCGGCGGTACGGCTTGCGCTCGACCGAGGAGACCTTGAAGCTGGCGCCGCTGGCCCGCAGCCGGCCGGCCAGCGCCGCGGCGGACGCGCCGTCCAGGTGCAGCACCGGCTGCTTCGGGTCGGTCTTGAGCGCGCCCTGGGCGGTGAAGTCGCGGCCCTGGGCGACGCGCTTGTCATCGACGCTGAGCAGCGTCGCGATGAAGCTGGTCGGGCTGTCCGGCAGCCGCTGCTTGCCGTGCTCCGCCGTGGCGAGCTCGGCCTCGAGGTCCCAGTAGCTGGCCGAGCGGAACTTGATCCGCTCCCACTCCCGGTCGACGATCAGCCGGGTGGCGACGGACTGCACGCGGCCGGCGCTCAGCCCCTGCATGACCTTCTTCCACAGCACGGGGGAGACCTCGTAGCCGTAGAGGCGGTCGAGCACGCGCCTGGCCTGGTAGGCGTCGACCTTGCCCTGGTTGAGCTCGGTGGGGTTCGCGATCGCCCGGGCAATGGCCTCGGGGGTGATCTCGTGGAAGACCATCCGCTTGGTCGGCACCCTCGGCTTCAGTTCTTCCGTCAGGTGCCACGCGATGGCCTCGCCCTCGCGGTCCTCGTCAGTGGCGAGGTAGAGCTCGTCGGCGTCCTTGAGCAGCGACTTGAGCTTGGAGACCTGCTGCTTCTTCTCGCTGGGCACGACGTACAGCGCCCGGAAGTCGTTGTCGACGTCGACCCCGAGCTTGGCCCACGGCTCCGCACGGAACTTCTCCGGGATTTCCTTCGCCGTGTTAGGCATGTCACGGATGTGGCCGATGCTCGACTCGACGACGTACCCCTTGCCGAGGTAGCCGGCGATAGTCCGGGCTTTCGCCGGGGACTCCACGATCACCAGCCGGGTGCCGTTGCCGTTCCCGTTGCTGGCGCCGTTCCCGCTGGTCGCTTCCCCGTTGTTGTCCCCGTTGCCGGAGGCAGCCGCGTTCTTGCTTACGGCCCTGCTTCTTGCTGGCACGCTTTTCCCAACCTCACATCCGCGCCATGGCCCGTCCACGTCTCACCGCATGTACCATACGCGGCGCGGCCGCCAAATGCCCGTCCCTGCCGTTATCCCTGCAACCCGATTACCCGTCCGGACTGTTCCCGAGTGCTCACCTGCCACTGCTCACCTGCCGCCTGACCTCCGGGCCGGAAGTTGGCCGCGAAGGCTTGCGCACTTCATGAACGGAAGCACAATAAGAGGTAATGGTGGAGTATGACTACCTCGTCTTGTACCTGCCGCGCGGCACGTCACGCGACGCTGCGCGGCGCATCCTTACGGAGCACGCAGAGTACGGGGCCTGGGAACTAGCCAGGATCCGGCTCTTCGCGGACGGCAGCAGGAAGGCTACTCTCCGCCGTCGCATAATACGCGCCGTGAGGACGTTTTGATACCGGCTTCGGTCAGCACGTGTCCAGCAACCGGTCGAGGACGCGGACGCCGAACTGCAGCCCGGTCACTGGCACGCGCTCGTCGACGCCGTGGAACATCCCGGCGAAGTCCAGCTCAGGCGGCAGCCGCAGCGGGCTGAAGCCGAAGCAGCGGATGCCGATCTTGCTGAACCACTTGGCGTCGGTCCCGGCCGACAGGCAGTAGGGCACCACGGTCGCGTCCGGGTCCTCTTTGGTGAGGGCTAGAGCCATCGCGTCCCACAGGCGACCGTCCGCGGTTGTCTCAAGCGCGATGTCGTGGTGGATAAATTCCCGGGTGACGTTTGACCCGAGGAGCTCGTCGAGCGTCGCGAAGAACTCATCCTCGCGCCCGGGCAGGAAGCGCCCGTCGAGTTCCGCGGCCGCGGTCTGCGGTATGACGTTGACCTTGTATCCCGCCTTGAGCCCGGTCGGGTTGGCCGTGTGCCGCGTGGTCGCGCCGATCATCTTGCTCATCCCGCCGAGCTTGCCGATGATGCTGTCCGGGTCCTCGGGGTTTTCCGGGTTGAAGTCGATCCCCAGGGCCTCCGCTGCCTTGGTGAGGAACTGTTTCGTCGCGTCCGGGAGCTGCAGCGGCCACTGGTGCCTGCCGACCCGCGCGATCGCTTCCGCGATCGTGGTGACCGCGTTGTCGCCGTGGATCATCGACCCGTGCCCGGCGGTCCCGATCGCGGTCAGCCGCATCCAGGACAGCCCCTTCTCCGCCGTCTGCACGGCGTAAAGCCGCCGCTCCCCGACGGAGAGGCTGAACCCGCCGACTTCGCCGATCGCCTCGGTGACCCCCTCGAACAGGTCCCGGTGCTGCTCGATCAGCGGCTTGGCCCCCCACGTGCCGCCCGCCTCTTCGTCGGCGTTGAACGAGAGCACGATGTCCCGCGCGGGCTTGCGGCCCTCTTTCAGCCGCTGGCGCACCACCGCGAGCATGATCGCGTCCATGTCCTTCATGTCGACCGCCCCGCGCCCCCACACGCACCCGTCCGCGATCTCCCCGCTGAACGGATGATGCGTCCAGTCGGCGGCGTTGGCGGGCACCACGTCCAGGTGCCCGTGGATCAGCAGTGCGGGCCGGCTGCGGTCCGCCCCCTCGACCCGGGCGACGAGACTGGTCCGCTTGGGATGCGCCTCGAAGACGGCCGGCTGGATCCCCACCTCGGTCAGCAGCCCGGCCACGTACTCCGCGGCCTTCCGCTCCCCCGGCCCCGAATGATCACCCGGGTTGCTCGTGTCGATCCTGATCAGGTCGCGGCAGATAGCCACAACCTCCTCTTCGCCCGCACTCACCTGGTTCTCCTGGTTCTCCGTCATCTTCCCATCGTGCCACCGCGACAAGGACTTCCGGCAAGGACTTCCGGCACCGCTGTACCAGCGCGCGCCGTTGCCCATGCCCGCTCAACCACCAGGCAGACGGCCAGCGCCCCTGAGCGCCAGGGACTCCTGCGGACAGTTCGCCAACAGTGCCGAAGGTTTGCTAACCTAAGCCAGCCGATGTGAACGGCACACCCTGTCCGGGTGGCGGAATAGGCAGACGCGCTAGCTTGAGGTGCTAGTGCCCGTTAAGGGCATGGGGGTTCAAGTCCCCCCTCGGACACGTTAAATCCCCATAAGCGGCCGTTTACGGGCATGGCGAATCGTCGCCTCGGTGCAGGCTCTCGCTAGCGCCGAGGCGATCGGCGTTTTACTGCCTCCTCCTTCCGAGTATCAGACCGTTCGGTCCTTGGTCAGCTTGCTTGCAGGGTGATGGCTTGTGCGGCGTCGCCGGTGACTGCGCGCAGGGTTCCGGCTACCGGGTCGTAGGTAAGGGTGATCCCCTGCTCCCGCAGGTAGCAGGTCACATCCTCCGCGCTCCGGGAGCGGACGTCGGCCCCGCGCCTGGTGCGCCGCCGCCGTGGTCCGCCTTCGGGCTCGGTAAGCAGCAGGTGCAGGGCCGCCAGGTGCGGCACGATCAGGGCCTCGCGGACATAGGCGTTCTTCGGGCGTTCCGGGCCGGGAGCGCTGGCCGTGGTGTAGCCGTGGCGGCACCTGTAGGCGGGCTTGCCGTTCGACCAGGCCGATTCCATCCGCCTACTGCACACGCCGCACGTTAGCAGCCCAGCCAGCAGGTACCGGCGTTTCTCCAACCCGCCGGGGTCGGTCTGGGCGCGGGACCTCGGGCGGCGCTGACGTCCTGGGCGGCAATGTAGTCGGCCTCGCTGACCAAGCCCGGGTGGGCGGGCTTGCGCGAGATAACCCATCCGTCGGGCAGGTTCCACCGCTGCACCTGCTTGTGCCCCAAGGTGACATCCGTCGGGTCAGCCAGCTCCTTGTCGGTGCGCTGCCGGTTCCACACCTGGTGCCCGGTGTAGCGCGGGTTCTGGATGATGGTGGTGACCGTGCGGAGCGTCCACCCTGTCCCCGCGCGGTGCGGGTTCCGCTCGGGATCGGCCGCCGAGGGGCAGGGCACTTCCGCGTCGTTCAGCGCCCGCGCAATCCGCGCCGCCGAATGGCCGTCCAAGCGCTGGGCGAAGATCCATCGCACTACGTGCGCGGTCTCCGGGTCGGGCTCCAGGC
>DAHWEX010000499.1 GCA_027326205.1 Actinomycetota bacterium | reverse complement strand
CCCGGCGGCCGGGGCGGCGCGGCGGGCGGCGACTCGCTGGTCACCCCGATGCAGGGCACGATCGTCAAGATCATCGCGGCGGAGGGAACGCGGGTGAGCACGGGCGACACCGTGGTAATCCTGGAGGCGATGAAGATGGAGCAGCCGCTCACCGCGCACAAGGACGGCACCGTGACCGGCCTGGCCGTCGAGGTGGGCCAGACGATCGCCGCCGACACGGAAATCTGCCAGATTAACGACTAAAGCCCCAAACGCTCAACCGGTAAGTTTTGCCGTCCCTAGCCCCCACCCGCCCTGGGGGTTCCAACTTAGCGCTTGGGTCTGACATTCGAGGTTCGAGACGGAAGGAGCCGGGCGGATGCCACGACTACCGGGAGACCCGAGTGCGGCCGGCTGGCTGCTGTTCGCGATCGGGTTCCGGCTCCCGGCGGAGAACCGGGACTGGGTACGGCACGAACTGACCGACGCCGGCTGGCGCGGCCGGGCCATCGTGCGGCTCATGGTGCTGATGGGCCCGGTCTGCGTCGCGCTCGCGTTTCTCCCCGGTCCGGTCTGGCTCCGCGTCGCCGTCCCCGGCTTCGCCTTCGTCGCGAGCGTCGGCACGGTGCTGATCAGCGCCGACGACATCCGCGCGGCCCGGCTCAAGCAGCACGACCTCGACGTCCCCGACGACACGGACCTAGGCCACCCGCCCCACTGAAGCCAAGCGCCGCCCGCAGGATGGCTGATGGCGGATCGTTAGGAGGCATGGGGTACTCCTAACGATCCGCCATCCCGCGATGGCCGGCCGCGAAGGCGACGAGGGGCATATCTGGAGTGAGCTTTTCTGCGGTGCTAAGCGAAATTGACCCGCTAATCGGCCCTGAAGGTCGCTGGCTGCGACCACAGGCCGGGAAGACGCGGGTGATCGCGATCGACGGCCGGTCGGGGGCCGGGAAGTCGTCGCTGGCCGCCCGCCTCCGGGCTGAGCTCGACGCACCCGTCGTGACCCTTGAGGATCTCTATGGCGGCTGGGACGGGCTGGAGCGCGGGATCGACCTGCTGGTTTCCGCGGTTCTTGCGCCGCTGCGGGCCGGGCGGGCCGCGCGCGTGCCGCGTTACGACTGGGTCGCGCGGGACTGGGGCACGCCGTGGACGCTGGCGCCGGCGACCGAGGTGCTGATCGTCGAGGGGGTCGGCGCCGGGGCACGGCGGGCCGCCGCGTATGCGAGCCTGCTGATCTGGATCGAGGAACCCGGACCCGTTCGCAAGAAGAGAGCGCTCAACCGGGACGGGGCGACGTTCGCCCCGTACTGGGACATGTGGGCGGCGCAAGAGGACGCGATGCTCGCCCGCGAGCACACCCCCGAACGTGCCGACCTGGTGCTACGCGGTGCGGTTTAGAGGATCGCGTCGGGACCGAATTCCATGACCGTGCGGGCGGCCTCGGTGACCGAGCCGGACAGGCTCGGGTAGACCGAGAACGTGTGGGCGATCTGGTCGACCGACAGGTTCTGCTCGATCGCGATGGACAGCGGCAGGATCAGCTCGCTGGCCCGCGGGGCGACGACCACGCCGCCGAGCACCAGGCCGGTGCCCGGGCGGGCGAAGATCTTCACGAAGCCGTCGCGGAAGCCGCCCATCTTCGCCCTTGGGTTGGTGGCGAGCGGCTGCTTGTGCACCCGGGCCGGGACCTCGCCCCGGTCGATGGCGGCCTGCGAGACGCCCACCGAGGCGATCTCCGGGTCGGTGAAGATCGTGGACGCCACGCGGCTGAGCCTGATCGGCTGCACCGCCTGGCCGAGCGTGTGCCACATCGCGATCCGGCCCTGCATCGCCGCCACGGAGGCGAGCATCAGCACGCCCGTGCAGTCGCCCGCGGCGTAGACGCCGGGGACCGAGGTCCGCGACACCCGGTCGACCTCGATGAACCCGCGGGCGTCGAGCTTGACGCCCGCCTCGGCCAGGCCGATCCCCTGCGTGGACGGCACCATGCCGACGGTGAGCAGGCAGTGCGAGCCGGCGACCTGGCGGCCGTCGGCCAGCGTCACGATTACGCCGTCGCCCTTGCGGTGCACCGACTCGGCGCGGGACTTCCCGAGCACGTTCATGCCGCGCCGCCGGAAGACCCCCTCGATGACCACGGCCGCGTCCTTGTCCTCGTGCGGCAGGACGCGCTCCCGCGACGACACCAGCGTGACCTGGCTGCCGAGCGCCTGGTAGGCGCTGGCGAACTCGGCGCCGGTCACGCCGGAGCCGACCACGATGAGCTCTTCCGGCAGCTCCGCCAGGTCGTACATCTGGCGGCAGGTCAGGATGCGCTCGCCGTCGGGCACCCCGTCGGGCAGCGCGCGGGGCGACGCCCCGGTAGCGATGAGCACCGTGTCGGCCCGCACCGTCGTCCCGCCCGCCTCGATCGTGTGCGGGCCGGCCAGCCGTCCCCTGGCCTCGATGATCCGCACGCCCTCGGCGGCGACGTGCTCGGCGATGTCGTGGGACTGGGCGGCGGCGAGCGCCTTGATCCGCGCGTTCAGGGCCGGCGCGTCCACGGCGACCACGGGGTTGGCGCCGTCGGCGAGCTCCAGGCCCAGCGAGGCGGCACGGCTGAGCGAGGTCATGGTGGACGACGACTCGATCAGCGTCTTGCTGGGGACGCAGTCCGTCAGCACGCAGGCGCCGCCAAGGCCGTCTTCGTCGACGACGGTCACCGCGGCGCCGAGCTGCGCGGCGACGAGGGCGGCTTCGTAGCCGCCGGGGCCGCCGCCGAGGATGGCGACATTAGGACGAGGCAGAGTCACGTAAAGCAATTATCAAGCACGTTCCCTACTAGCTTGCACGTCGGGGCGAGCGATTACCCCGTACGCTTAGGCAGCGTGGCCCTTTACGCCGCCTACGGCAGCAACATGGATCCGGCGCAGATGCTTTTGCGCTGCCCGCATTCCCCGCAGCGGGGCACCGGGTGGCTTGAGGGCTGGCGCCTGAGTTTCGGTGGCGAGGATCTCGGCTGGGACGGTGCCCTCGCCACAGTGGTCGAGGACCCGGCCCATCGGGTCTTTGTCGCGTTGTACGACGTTCCTGAGATTGACGAGAAGGAACTCGACAGCTGGGACGGGGTTAGCCTCGGCTTCTACAGCAAGATCAAGGTCCGGGTGCAGACCCTGGACGGAGACGCGCTCGCCTGGCTGTACGTGCTCGACGCCTACGAGGGAGGGCTGCCGTCGGACCAGCGGCTGTCCTTCCTGGTGGACGCGGCGATCAAGGCAGGGGCGCCCGACGACTACGTCGACTGGCTCCGCGGCCGGCCGTCCAATCCCCCGGCGAGCGGCTGACTGAGCCCCCTGCCGTCAGGGTTCCCTCGCGTCAGCCGCTCGCTCAGCCGCCTCGGTGAGGTCATCCCCCGTGCCCGCCATCCCCGCGGAGGATGAACTTGTCCTCCGCGAACTCGGTGACGAGCGCGTCCACCACGCTGGTCAGGTCGCCTTCGCCGCCGTACACGGCACGCTGCCGTTCGTAGGAGGCCCCGTACTCAAGCACCTCGGAGGCGACCGCCAGCTCTTCCGCACAGCCGAGCCGCCACGCTACCGGCTCCAGGTCGCGGACGAGCTCATAGACCTCATCGCGGAGCGGCGCGGTCGTTCCCGCCTCGCTCGTGACGATGTTCGCGTCGAGCCCGTGCCTGGTGGCCCGCCACTTGTTGTCCGCGATCACCCAGGGCGAACGGGACGGCAGCTTGTACCCGCGGTCCAACTGGGTGTCGAACAGGTGGACAAGGCACTGCACCAGCGCGGCGAGCATGCCGACTTCCCTGAGCGTCGGGACCGCGTCCGCGATCCTGACCTCCACCGTGCCGAAATCCGGATGCGGGCGGACGTCCCACCACACCTCCTTGATCGTGCGGATGGTCCCCGCGCGCAACTGCGCCGCCATGTAGTCCTCGAACGACTTCCAGTCGGGGAGGCCGAGCGGCGGGCCGGTGTGCGGCAGCGCGGCGAAGACCACCGAGCGGCTGGAGGCGAGACCTGTCTCCGCACCGCACCAGAAGGGACTGGAGGCGGACAGGCCGAGCAGGTGCGGGAGGTAGACAGCCAGGGCGTTGACGACCGGCATCGCCCTGTGCTCGTCCCGTAGCCCGACGTGCACGTGTACGGCCATAGTTTGCAGACGCCGGGACGGCCACTGAATCTCCTGGACGAGTTCCGCGTACCGCTGGCTCGGCGCCATCTTCCCGTCCCGCCAGTGGCTGATGGCGTGCGTGCCGGAACTCGCGATCACCATGCCCTGGCCCTCAGCCACGCGCTGCAGGTCCTTCAGCGACAGGGCCAAGTCGGCCTTGGCCTCGGCCACGGTGCCGCAGATGCCTGTCACCACTTCGACCGTGGACTGCATCAACTCATGGCGCATCTTCGGGTGCTCGCCGCTCTCCAGCAAGCCGGGAAGCCCGGCGAGCACCGTCCCCGCGTCCTGCCGGAGCATCCGGGTCTGCGCGTCGACGAGTTGCACCTCCCATTCGACGCCAAGGGTCGGGCCGGCGGAGGAGTTCCACTCGATCGTCATGACAGGCCTCCATGGGTGCAGGGGGTACCCGTGGCGGATTGCGCCAATACGGGTGCCTCTCTAGCGTTTCCACCCTTGGAATTCTGAATCGTCCCGCGAAAGACCTGTTTGCCCAGTAGCGTCCTGATGCTGCCGCAGCACCTGCGGAGGCTTAGACCGCCGGGGGGAAGCCGCTGCGCTCGCGGACCCTGGCCATGGTCTCCGTCGCGATCTTGCGCGCGCGGCGGGCGCCCTCGTTGAGGACGGCGTCGAGGGCGGCATCGTCGGACAGGTACCGCGCGGTGCGCTCGCGGATCGGCGAGAACGTGTCCACGACCAGGTCGCCCAGGTCCTTCTTGAAACCGCCGTAGCCGCCGTCGCCGTAGCGGGCGGCGATGTCGTCGGCCTTCTCGCCGCAGAGCGCGGCGTAGATCCGCAGCAGGTTCGTGACGCCCGGCTTGGCCTCGTCGTCCACCCGGACGACCGACTCGGTGTCGGTCACCGCCCGGTTGATCTTCTTCCTGATCGCGGCGGGCTCGTCGAGCAGGTCGATGATGCCCTGCGGCGCCGACGACGACTTGGACATCTTGCTCGTCGGGTCCTGCAGGTCGGTGATCTTGGCGACGGCGGGCAGGATGTACGGAGCGGGAACCGTGAACGTCTCGCCGAAGCGGTGGTTGAAGCGCTGGGCGAGGTTGCGGGACAGCTCCAGGTGCTGACGCTGGTCCTCGCCGACCGGCACCTCGTCGGTCCGGTACAGCAGGATGTCCGCGGCCATCAGCATCGGGTAGGTGAACAGGCCGACGCTCGCCGTCTCCGCACCGCCCTTCGCGGACTTGTCCTTGAACTGGGTCATCCGGCTCGCCTCGCCGAACCCGGTAAGGCATGACAGCACCCAGGCGAGCTCGGCGTGCTCGGGCACCTGGCTCTGCACGAACAGGATGCAGCGTTCCGGGTCAAGCCCCGTGGCGATCAGCTGCGCCGCGGCCACGCGGGTGCGGCGGCGCAGCGTCGCCGGGTCATACGGCATCGTGATCGCGTGCAGGTCCACCACGCAGTAGAGGGCGTCGCCGGTCTCCTGCAGGTCCACCCACTGCTTGACCGCACCCAGGTAGTTGCCCAGGTGGAAGGAGTCAGCGGTCGGCTGGATTCCGGAGAAGACGCGAGGAGTTCCCATGGCGATGAAGTCTAACGGCCCGTGCTTCCTGGAAGGCCCGTGCTACCTGGCCCGCGGCGCCGGCGGAGTGACGACCACCTCGACCCGCTGGAACTCCTTCAGCTCGGTGTAGCCGGCGGTCGCCATCGTCCGCTTGAGCGCGCCCATCAGGTTCATCGAGCCGTCCGGAACGGTCGACGGGCCGAAGAGGACCTGCTCCAGCGTGCCGATCGCGTTGACCTTGACCCGGGTGCCGCGCGGCAGCTCGGGGTGGTTGGCCTCGCTGCCCCAGTGGTAGCCGCGGCCCGGCGCCTCGGCGGAGCGGGCGAACGGCGAGCCGACCATCACCGCGTCCGCGCCGAGCGCGAGCGCCTTGGCGATGTCGCCGCTGCGGGTCATGGAGCCGTCTGCGATGACGTGCACGTACCGGCCGCCTGACTCGTCGAGGTAGTCGCGCCTGGCCGCGGCGACGTCCGCGATCGCGGTCGCCATCGGCACCGCGACGCCGAGCACCGCCGCGGTCGTGTGGCCGCTGCCGCCGCCGAATCCCACCAGGACCCCGGCCGCGCCGGTGCGCATCAGGTGCAGCGCCGCCGTGTAGGTGGCGCAGCCGCCGACGATGACCGGGATGTCCAGCTCGTAGATGAACTGCTTGAGGTTGAGCGGCTCGGTCCGGCCGGAGACGTGCTCGGCGGACACGGTCGTCCCGCGGATAACGAAGATGTCCGCGCCCGCGTCCAGGACCGCCTTGTAGTACCGCGCGGTGCGCTGCGGCGAGAGCGCGGCCGCGGTGATCACGCCGCCCTTGGAGATCTCCTCGATGCGGCGCCCGATCAGCTCTTCCTTGATCGGCTCGGCGTAGATCTCCTGGAGCCGCCTGGTGGCGGCGTCCTCGCCAAGCTCGGTCACCTCGGCCAGGA
>DAHWEX010000488.1 GCA_027326205.1 Actinomycetota bacterium | reverse complement strand
CGCACCGCTGTCGCGCTAAGGGCTCGCTGACGGCCCTACCTAGTTAGCCAGGGTCCCATCATGCGCTCCTCTCTGTACAGGTAGCTCACTGGGATAACGAATCAAGGGTTTGCTCCGGTTCCGTCGATCCCCGCGCTGCGCACTTCCGCACCTGCGTCGGCTCCTCTTTCCAGCGATTCCGGACACATTCCTGTTACGCCGCTGTGGTTTTTTCCTCGTTCCTGTGACGTTGCGGCGTGGTGATCGGTTCCAAGGTGCGCGCAGTCGCGATCGGTGGCAGATTATGAGTGGCCGCGTTGCTCGCGGTGAGCGCGAGCGCCGAGCGGGAGGCGTGATGAAGAGCCCAGTCGCGCACTGGGGCGCCAGGGCGTGGCGGAGGAACCTGGACGACATCGTCCCCGATCCCCAGCGCCCGCAGGCGTTCCCGTCGACCTACCCGATGGACCTGATGGGCCGGATCCGGGTCAGGCTCACCGCGGAGGACGGGAACCTCGTCGCCTACGGGTTCGGCGGCCAGCGGATCGTGATGCCCGCCAAGTCGGTGGGCGGCGTGTACACCGTGACCAATTTCCGCTTCTGGCGGGGTGTCACCCATGGCCGCGCGCTGATCGTGCTCGACCGGGAGAACCGGGTCCTGCTCCGCGCCGACGGCCTGTGGGAGACCTACGGCGAGGTGTCGAGGGTCTGCGGCGCCGCCAGGATCGACCGGGCGGTGCACCTGAACCCGGGCGACTGGCGCAATTACCAGCACCTGTCCCGGTCCGCGGGGCAGACGACGGCGGGACGGGGCATGCCGAACGGCAACCACGCCGCCGTGGCACCGCGATTCGAGAAGGCGCCGCAGTACCGGAGGCTGCGCACCCGCCCGCGCGGCCGGACGCCGCGCGCGCTCGCCCTGGTCGCGCTGTTCGGGCTGACGCTCGGCTTCAGCGGCTTCTTCGGCGCACTCCCGGCCGCCGCGCTTCCGATCTGGTTCGGCGCGGTGCGCACCCTGCTCGGCATCGTCGGCGTGATCCTGGGCCTGTCGGCCGGCCTGTGGGCCGGCGCGGCGATCACGCACATCTGGGCAGACGCGCTGCGCTGGGCCGGCGCCTCGCTGACCGCGGGCGGCCTCGCCCCGGTGCGCCGGTTCTTCGGCCGCCGCCGCGAGCACGCGGGTGCCTGGCTCGGTGCCGCGAACGTCGCGCTGGTGGCCCTGTTCATCGCGCTGATCGGCTGGGGCCCGGGGGTCGGCCTCTCGTCGCTGGCGGACGGCTTCCGTGACGCGTCGCTGGTGGCCAGCCTGCGCGCGAACGGCGTGACCACCCAGGGGGCGCTCATCGACGTGCCGCGGTACGAGACCGACAGCAACGTCAACACGACGGTCACGGACGTGGCGACGCTCGCCTTCAAGGCGCACGGGGAAACCCAGCAGGCGGCCGACCCCTCAATCGGCGGCCGTCCGCTCCCGCTCGACGCCGACGACCCGGCCGCCACCCAGGTGCCGGAGACGGTCGTCTACCTGCCGGACAACCCCCAGGTCGCGGCGGCCAGGCAGCAGATCGCCGGCTCCGTCTGGCACGGCGCGCCAACGGCGAACCTGATCTCCGGCGGCATCTTCACGCTGGCGCTGCCCCCGTTGTTCCTGTACCTGGTCCTGCGCGTCCGCCGCCTCCGCTGGCGCCGCGCGAAGGACCTGGTCGAGGGCCTGTCGGCCTAGAGATCTTGGTCCCTGGCTTCTGGTGCTACAGGGCGTGTTGAGCGAGCCCTTGTCGCAACGGCCAGGTGAGAGCCGTGCCCGTGCGATGCCGCGTGTGACCTCGTCGCAGGACGCGGACGGAAGCATCCCCGTAGCACCAGCCGGACGTTGCGGTCCGTCCACGGCTGCCGGGGTGGGCGGTGCGCGAGGGCGTATAAGTGGTGCATGACTTACGTTCCCGCTGACGCGGACGCAGCGATCACCCTGGCCGTGGACGGCTGCCGTGCGCTGGCCGCCGCCGGCCAGGCGGACATGGTGTGGGGCCACCCGGGCGTCCGCGACCCCGGCGGGCGCGGCGTCTGGATGAAGGCATCCGGCTGGGGCTTCGAGGAGGTCGTCGCCGACCGCATCGTGCTGGTCTCGCCCGGTGGCGCGGTCCTGGCGGGCGACGGCCCCCGGCACATCGAGTACCCGATCCACACCGAGATCATGGCCGCCCGGCCGGACGTCGGCTGCGTGGTCCACACGCACTCCCCGGCGGCCTGCCAGTTCGCGGCGCTCGGCGAGCCGCTCGTCCCGCTCGATCACGCGGGCTCGCTGTTCTGCTATCCCGCCATTCCGCGCTTCGAACTGACCGGCGGCCTCATCAAGTCGCGGGAACTCGGCCGGGCGCTGGCCGCGGCGCTCGGCGGCGCGAACGCGATCCTGCTCCCGCAGCACGGCATCGTCACCGCCGACT
>DAHWEX010000471.1 GCA_027326205.1 Actinomycetota bacterium | reverse complement strand
TTCAGGCCGGGATAGCGCGCGGCGGCGGCTACTCCGCGCGATACCGAGCCGTCCGTCGGGTCGAGCCCGAGCGCCCGGGTCACCGCGAACCCCGGCTGCCCCGTGCTGGCTGACCCCGTATTGGCTGACCCAGTGCTGGCTGACACCGTGCTGGCTGACACCGTGCCGGCTGAAACTGGGTCCAGCCAGCGGTGGAACCAGGCCGCGGTCAGGGCGTCGACCCGGGCGGTCTCCTGGTCGCCGCCGTCGTGGCCGCCCGCGAACCAGACCATGCTCGCCGGGGTGCCGTTGCGCCGCAGCGCCGCGTAGTTGGCATCCGCCTGGTCCAGCCCGAACAGCGAGTCCTGCTCGCCCTGCACCAGCAGCGTCGGCGCCGTCATCCGGGAGGCGACGCTCGACGGGCTGGACGCTTCCAGCGTCGCGATCGCCTGCGGCGTGGCCATCCCCTTCAGCGCGACCTGCTGGTACATGGCACAGATGCTGGGCAGGAACCGTCCGCACAGCGACCCGCCCCCGCCCGGCACGGCGCTGCCTGAGCTGCCTGAGCTGCCTGAGCTGGCCGAACTGGCCGAACTGCCGGAACTGGCCGAACTGCCTGAGCTGGCCGAGCTCGAGCCCGCCCCGGCGCTGAACAGCAGGCTCGCCCACTGCTTCTTGAACACGCCGTCGGCGGGGCTGCCGCCCGCGGCCGCGTCCGGGAACAGCGCCGTCGCCAGGTTGTTCCAGGTGCTCTGGGCGACGACCGCGTCTATGCGGTGGTCGTACGCGGCGGCCAGCAGCGCGATCCCGCCGCCGTAGGAGTCCCCGGCGATGCCGACCCGCGGGTCGCCCGGGTGGTCAAGCAGCACCCGCGGCTGCGCGGCCAGCCAGCTGACCAGGCCCTCGACGTCCTTCACCTCGTAATCGGGGGAATCGAGGGCGATCTGCCCGGTCGACGCCCCGAAGCCGCGCGCCGACCACGTGAGGACCGCGAACCCGGCCCGGGCGAGGGTTTCCGCCTCCGGCCGCACGTTGTCCTTGGTCTCGCCGAACCCGTGCGCCAGCAGGATGGCGGGCACCCGCCCGGTCCCGGACGGCGTGAAGAACGTCGCGTCCAGGACCACGTGCTGACCGTCATGAGGCCCGTCGGTGACGCTGACGCGCACGTTACGGGCGGTGACCGGCCCTGGTCCGCTCGCCGCGGCGACGCCCCCGGCCACCGCCACTGCCACCACGACCACGGCGGCGCCCGCGCTCACCGCGCGTGCCCGCCGTCCGCGCGGCCACAGCCGGCGCACCAGTCGCCGGCCCAGTCGAATCATGCGTCTCCCTCGGCTGCCCTGCGCTCGATCGTATGAGACCCGGTAACCAGGCTCGCAGCGCTCTCAGGGATCTCTCAGCCGTAGCGACCCGCGCCCGGCGCGGGTCGCTCCCGGCGGCCAGCGGGCAGCCGACGGCCAGCGGGCAGCAGACGCCCCGCTGGTCACCCGGCCGGCCGCCGGCCTCGACGGTCGCGACCGGACAACCACGCCGCGCTGGAACCACGGACCGTTCGGGAAAGAATGGCTCGCCCGGCACCCGCCCGGCACCGCCCTCGGGGTCAGCCAGCCGAACGGGCCGGGGCTGACCCGCGCGGGGCCCCCCTGGCGGCGGGCGCAGCCGGAACGGGCCGCGGGCACCCACGGCCCGTTCGGTCAAGGCTCGTTCAGCCAGGACCCGATCCGGCTAAGCGGGACGCGTGCCGGACACGATGCCGGCTTCGGCGACGACCGGCTCGAAGCGCACGTCGGTGAAGCCGGCGTCGCGCAGCGCGTGCTCCCAGAACTGCGGCGTGGCCGGGTGCTCGTGGCCGACGCCAAGGCCGTACCTGACGAGGTTCTTGGCGATCCGCCACCAGCCGCCGGGTCCCATCGCGGCGAGCGCGATCACCTTGTCGCGGAGAATCACCCGGTCGCGGCGGGTCGCGCCGCGGCCGAACATCATGTCGGCGAGCACGATTCGGCCGCCGGGGCGCAGCCACCGCGCCGCTTCGGCGACGACCGCGCGCTTGTCCGCGTCCCGCAGGTGATGCAGCGCGTAGCAGGACACGACAAGGTCGGAACTGGCCGCGGGCAGGCGAAGGGCGCGCAGGTCGGCCACCTTCGTCCGCACGTTTTCCAGTCCGGCCCCCGCCGCGGCCGCGGTCAGCGACTCCGCCATCGCGGGCGAGATATCGACCGCGAGCACGTCGTCCACCAGGGGGGCGATCGCGAGCGCCACGAAGCCTGTGCCCGCGCCGAGGTCCACGCAGGCCGTGCCCGGCTCCGGCTCCGCGATCGCGAGCAACCGGTCACGCACCTTGGCGAAACCCGGAGCTGACGTGACGTGCGAATGCCAGCCCGTCACCCGCCTGTCCCATATCCGCGCCAGCGACAAGACGCACCCTTCCTTCCCGATTTCCAGCTTTCTTGAAACCTACGCGTCAGCACTCTGCCGCATCCATGAAGCTGGCATGGAGATTTTCTGCGTTTGCGGCCGCCAATGAAGATCCGCTGAATGCAACCGCGACGTCCGGTGGGTAGGCTGCGCCCGAGTTAGGGTGGCGGATCACGATGCGCAGGTACCAAAAGACCAGCCGCCTGCTGCGACGGGCAGCGGGAACACTGGCGCTCGCCGCGTGCCTGGCGGCGGCCGGCAGTCCGCCGGCGGTAGCCGGGCAGGCAGGCACTCCCCCTGTCCCCGTCGTCCTCCCCGCCGTCGAGAAGGTCGCGGCGGGGGCCGCGCGCAGTCTCGGCGAACCCGCCGCCGCGGCCGACAGCGCGGTCACCGCGGTGGCGGCGACCAGCTTCGGCGCCACGGGCGCGCAGGCTGACGTCTGGGCCAGCCCGGCCGGCGGCACGGCGTGGCGGCAGGCCGGAGCCGTGCTGCCCGCCGGCTTCGGCTCCAGCTACGACCCGGCCGCGGCGGCCGCGCCCGGCGGGCCGCTGCTCGTCGTGGCGGGCACCGCGCCGCCCGGCGAGCAGTGCATCGCGAACGGCTCGGTCGCGATCGCGAGCGTCGGCTCCGGTGGCGCGCTGGGCGCGGCCCGGCTGGTCAGCGACCAGCGCGGGACGGGCAGCTTCGACGACCGGCCGATGGTCGCGGTGGGGCAGGACGGCACGGTCTGGGTGGCGTGGTCACAGGGACCGGACGCGGACGCCTGCCAGAACGTCGGTTACGACGACCGGATCGAGGTCGCGGTCTCGCACGACGGAGGCCGGACCTTCGGCTCCCCCGTCGCCATGCCCGCCGACGGCGGCCACTCCGCGTTCGGCGTGCGACTCGCGCCGCTGGCCGGCGGGCAGGTGGCGGTCTCCTGGACCGAGACGACCCCGGTGGGTGACCAAGCGGTCCTCGTCTCGGTCCTCGGCCCCGGGGCGCAACCGCGGCAGCCGGCCGAGGCGCTAACCGGAGACGGACCGCCGCTCGTCCTGACGGGCGCCAGCTTCTACGACTTCCCGGCCGGCGACCTCGCCGCCCTCCCCAGCGGAAAGCTCGAAGTGGCCGCGCCCTTCTGGGTGGACGGCCGAAGCGTGATCGAGATAGCGGCGGGCCTGCCGGGCGGGCGGTGGCAGGAGACGGACCTGAGCCCGCCGGACGGCGCCGACTTCCTGCTGCCCGCGCTCGGGGTGGTGTCGCCGGACGTCGTGCGGCTGGTGTGCGCCGTGCACACCCGGTCCGGTGACCGCCTCGGCTACGACTGGGCCGACGTCAACCTCGGCAGCCAGGGGCCGGTCCTCGGCAACGCGGGGCTGACGGCGCTGACACCCGCGCCGCCTGGTCCGGGTTTCTACGAGATCGGCGAGGAACTGGCGCTCGCGCGCACGCCGGGCGGACTGCTCACCGCCGTCGTGGTCGCCGGCCGGGACGGTGCCGCCCTGGAGACCGCCGCGTTCAGCGTGCCCGTGGCCGCCGCCGTCCCGTCAGGCCAGACGGGAACGGCCTCAGCCGCGACGGGAACGGCCTCGGCCGCGACGGGAACGAGCCGGCCGGGAACGCCGGCGGCATCCGGGAACGCCGCGACGGGCACGGGCACGGCGCGTTCCGCGAGCGGCCGATTGTCCAGACTCGCCCTCACGGCCGCCGGGCTGGTCGTCGCCGCGCTGTGCTGTGCCGCCGCGGCGAGCGCCTTCATGCTGCGGCGCCGGCGGCGGCGGCAGCGTTCCAGGGCCAGGCCGCCTGCCCGGCACCGCGTGCCGCGCTAGCGGACGCGCGGCCGGACAGGACGAGCCGTTCCGCCGGCTGGGCGACGGGCAGGTCCTGGTCCTGGACGTGCGGCCCGAGGCGGAGTACGCCGCCGGACTCCTCGCCGGGGCGGCGCGGCGGGCTTACCCCGGCATCACCGTGATCTGCGCCGCCCGTCCGGAGACGGTGCCCGCGACGCCCTGGCCGCCGGTGGCACCCGGGTTCCCCGCGCCGCCGCCGCTGCCGCCGCCGTTGTTCTTGCCGCCGCTGCTGCCGCCGCCGCCGGCCCCGCCGGGGCCGCCGGGGCCGGGCTGGCCGGGGCCGCCGGGAGGGGCGTGCTCGGTCCGCTGGTGCACCTTGCCCACGTCCTCCTGACGGGGCACCCTGAGCACGACGTTGCCGGCCGCGTCGATGCCGTTGCCGCCATCGCCCGCCCTGCCGCCGGGGCCACCCGCACCGCCGTTGCCGCCGGGGCCACCCGCGTTGCCCGTGCAACCGCAGGTCACGCCGTCGCCGCCGTTGCCGCCCTGCTGCCCGGCGCCGCCCTGGCCGCCGTTGCCGCCCTGCCCGCCGGGGCCTGACTTCGAGTAGACGGAGAGCTGGCTGGCGGTGAGCGTGCGCGTGATCGTGATCGTGGCCTGCATGCTCGGCGTGCCGGGGACGCCGTGCGTGCCGTCGGTGCCCGGCGTCCCCGGGTTCCCGTTGCCGCCGTTGCCGCCGCCGGGTCCGGCGATGCCCGCCGAGGAGCACTCTCCCGGCCCGCCGGACGCGGCCTGGCCAGCCGAGCCGGGGGTGGGCGGCGTAGGCGGGGTGACGCCGGGCCTGCCGAGGATGTTGAAGTCCGCCATCCCGGAGCCGCTGTCGCCGTTCCGGGTCAGCGTGTCGCAGGTGAAGGAGAGCGGCGTGGACCAGCAGACGAAGTAGCCGCCCTGCTCGAGCGTCACGTCGGTGAAGACCACCACCCGCGGCGAGCCGTCCAGCGTGCTCAGGTCGAACGGCGAGCTGACCGTCAGCGGGCCGGGCGCGACGGTCGCGTGCAGGGTCAGCGGGAAGGCGGGCGCGACCGCCGCCTGGTCCTGCGCGGACAGCTCGCCGTTGCCGATCACGTGCGCCGCGAGACGGCCGGCGATGTCCGCGCCGTCACCCGGCTGGGCCGGCGCGGCCTGCACGCCGCCGAACAGCGCGTCGTAGTGCGCCTGCCGCCCCTCGGCGTCAAGGCCGAGGTCGAGCAGCGAGCGCAGTTGGCCGGCGTTGTACACCACCGCCTTCGTCTCGACCGGCCCGTCGCCGAGGTCGCTGACAGGGATGCCCTGCGCTTCCAGCCTGCTGAGGGATGTCATCGTCCGTTTCCCCTTCCGGTAACTGTTGCGTGACGCGGCCCGACGGGCCGCGACGGGTATCGAGCGATCGCACCGCGTCCGGTGGCGGCAGCCGCGCCGGGGCGCTCATCGGCTCCGTGGCCTGCTCGTTGACGTATACCGGCGGCGCCGGGCGCATCCGCCCGGCGCGCCCCGCGGCGCCGTCGCAGCCGTCCGGGCCGGTGCGGCCGTC
>DAHWEX010000464.1 GCA_027326205.1 Actinomycetota bacterium | reverse complement strand
CGCGTAGGCCGCGCGGACCACCAGCGACGGGCCGGAGATCTCCGGCGCGGTGAACGAGCCGTCGGACGAGGTCACCGTGGCCTGGCGGCGCAGCCTCGGGTAGTACTTGGACAGGAACGCGGCCTGCCCCGCCTCCGGGATGACCAGCCGCTCGTCGGCGAGGGCCAGGTGCTGGAGCTGCGCGGGCACCGGGTGGGCGAGCCGGGCGAGCCGGAACCTCGCGAGTTCGCCGCGGGCCGCCTGCGCCCGGTCGGCGTAGATGACCCCGTGGCCCTCGCTGCCGATGAACCGCAGCGGGACGGCGTCCGAGCCGTCGCTTGTCCTGATCATCGGGGCGACGAGCAGCGTGGTGCCGTCGGTGGTGACGTCCAGGCACAGTTCCGCCGTGCCGGGGGGCGGCACGGTGCCCTGCTTGCCCCGGTAGACGAACGGCAGCCCGACGGTGTGGGCGTGCTCGAGGAGGGGCCAGAGCTGGCGCGACTCGCAGGCCGACAGGTCCAGGTACTTCTGGTCGCCGTACCCGGAGGAGGAGCCGCGGTGGTGGGACGAGGAGTGGTGCCCGGCGGCGCTGGCCCGGTAGAGGGCGTAGAGCTCGTGCAGCAGCCGGACGTGTGCCTCGGGGAACTCATCGCGCAGCAGCATGAAGTCGAGCCGGGACCAGGACAGGTGGCCGGCCATCCAGCCGCCAAGCCGGCCCGGCTGCACCAGCCGGGCCTGAAGCTTCATCTTGCGGATCGGGTCCTCAACGGGCGGCTCATGACGTCCGTTGTCCGTGGAGTAACTGGGGTAGCGGACCGGCTCCGGGGCGATGCGGATCAGCGACAGCTCGACCGCCAGCGGCGCGGTCGCGGCAACCTGGCCGGGCGCGGCCGCGGCGGGAGGCTGCGGGGTGGCGAGCAGCGAGTCGAGCGACTGCTCCCAGGGCAGCGCGGACCGGCGGGCGGCGGCCCCCACCGCGGGAGCCCCGGGCAGCAGCGTCTCGTCGGTCGCGGCGAGCACCAGGGCGGCGACGTGCACGCAGTTGGTCCCCCTGCTGCAACTGCAGTAGCCTTCGCGAAACCGGAGCGGGAACCCGGAGGAGGCGCGGAACGAGGCGGACACCGTCCTGATCTCGCCGCCCTTGTTCTCGCCGGCGCCTTCCCGGACCGTGCCGGTCAGGAGCTGCTGCGATGCCTCCCAGGCCATCTGCACAACGGCGCCGCGCTGGACAGCGGTGGCTCCGTCCGCGCATCCTTCCGGCCCGATCGCCGCTCGGAAGGATGAGAGGTCAACGTCCCGAAGCGCCACCCGTTGCATCCCATCGAGCCTATCCGCTGTTTCTTACCGGCGGGGGCATGAAGGATCGGCATTCCGCAAGCTACGGTGGTGCAATGGGAACGGAAGGCGCTGGCCGCAGGCTCGTCCTGCTGCGGCACGCGAAGTCAGAGTGGCCTGACGTGGCGGACCACGAGCGCCCGCTGGCCAAGCGCGGTCGCCGGGACGCACCGGTCGTGGGCCGCTGGCTCGGCGCGTCGCAGTACGTTCCCGACGCGGTGATCTGTTCCACCGCGCTGCGCGCCCGGGAGACCTGGGACCTGGTGTCCGCGGAACTGCCGCCGGGGGCGCTGCCCGCGGTGCGCTACGAGCCCAGGGTGTACGAGGCCTCGGTGCTCGGCCTGCTGATGCTGGTCCGCGAGTTCGACCCCGGGTGGAGCACCGCGCTGATCGTCGGGCACAACCCGGGGCTCGCCGAGCTGACCGCGGGCCTGGCGCGCCCGGATGCCGAAGCGGTGCCGCACGCGTTCCCCACCGCCGCGGTCGCGGTCCTCGGCCTGCCGGGCCCCTGGGCGGAGGCGGCGCCGGGGGAGAGCCGTCTGCTCGCCTTCACGATCCCGGCGGAGCTGCGCTAGCGGTAGGCTGCGCCAGCGGCGGCGGAAACGTAAGCTTCTGCCGTGGAACACGGTGAGTTCGAGCTCGGCACCGACGGACCTTCGGTGATCCTGGTCGGCATCGACGACTCGGTTACCGCGGCGCGCGCCGCCTCCTATGCCGCCGGGCTCGCCCGGCGGCAGGGCGCCCGGGTCGTCACGGTCTACGTGGCCCCGGTCGCCGGGATGGCCCTGGCCAGCTCCGCCGGGCCCGCCGTGGCGGCGGCGGAGAGCGAAGCCCACGACCAGATCGCCAAGGAACTCGCCGAACTGACCGAGACCACGGCCCGCGAGCTTGGCATCGCGGTCACGTTCGTGGCCGCGCACGGCGACGCTTACCACGAGCTGACCCGCATCGCGAAGGAAACGCGCGCGGACGCGATCGTGGTCGGCGCGTCACTCAAGGCCGGTCACCGCCTGATGGGCTCGCTGGCGATCCGCCTCGTCCGGACCGGCAAGTGGCCGGTCACGGTCGTCCCGTTATCGCTGGTGAGGCTGGCGGGTCGGGCCGCCGTCCCGTGGCCGGGGCACCGCGTGCAGTCCCCGGACCGCCGGCGCGGGCGGTGCGGGCGGTGCGGGCGGCCATTCGTACACGAGCTCGTCCCCGACCCTGAGCCTGGCCCAGCGCGCGGTCTCCACCTGCAGCGCGTTAGCCGCGGCGACGAGCACCTCGGGCGGCGGCAGCTCCATGACGGCGGCCGGGTCCGCCCCGGGCTCCGCCAGCGGCACCGCCGACAGCTTCCGCCGGGTGACCTGCCGGACCTCCTCCAGCGACGGGTTGTCGAGCGCCGCGACGGCCTCCACCAGGTTGGCCAGCAACTCGGCGCGCCTGACCCGGTCCCGCTGCGTGCGCTTGAGCTCCTGCGACCGGTCCGCCGCGTGCGGCGGGCGCCGGCCGCGCAGGTGCTCCATGCTCGTCCACACGGTCCCCGCCGCGATCGCGCCGAAGATCCCGTCACCGACCCGCAGCTCGCGCTCCACGATCAGGTGCCGCAGGTCATGCGGGATCTTCGCGGTCACGTTGGCGAAGCCGTCCATGCGGTAAATCACGCCGTCGTCCCGCTCGATGACGGCGTAACCCCTCGAATGATCCGCCAGCCGCGGAAACGTGACGCGCATACGCCCACTATGCGCAGCTCGCCCGCCGGCGGCCTAACGATTTTCCCGCGCCCGCCGCCACGCGCTAGGGTGACGGTTCGTGGCTGGACGCGGTACCACGGCGACGATCGCCCTCGACCGGGCGAAGATCCCTTTCACCGTGCACGAGTACTCCCATGACCCCCGGGCCGGGTCGTACGGCCTCGAGGCGAGCGAGGCGCTCGGCGTCCCGCCGGACCGCGTGTTCAAGACCCTGGTCGCGGCGGTGGACGGCACCGCGCTGGCCGTGGGCGTCGTGCCGGTGCACCGCCAGCTCGACCTCAAGGCCCTGGCCGCCGCCGTCGGCGGCAAGAAGGCGGTGATGGCCGAGGTCGCCGCCGCCGAGCGCGCCACCGGCTACGTGGCCGGCGGCATCTCCCCGGTCGGCCAGAAGAAGCGCCTCCCGGTCGTCATCGACTCCTCGGCCCGGGACCTCCCCACGATGTTCTGCAGCGCCGGCCGCCGCGGCCTGGAAATAGAGCTAACCCCCGCCGACCTGATCCGCGTCACCAGCGCGAAACTAGCCCCCATAGCCACGGGCTAACCCCCGCCGGGCATCCGCCTTCAGTTCAACCTCAAGCCCATACCGAACGGTCGGCTGCTCCGCGTCTCCCGCCCGTGGCCGTGTCAGCCGAGGATGCCCCGTATGTGATGACCGAGTCCATTGGCATCCCGGCATCGAGGAAGAGCCACTTCACCAGGTCGCGCACGCCGTCCATGTGCCCGGCGGCGCGGGCGGCGCCGCCGGCGAGTCCGCCGTCGGCGAGGGCGGCGGTCTGACTGCTTCGTTTAGTCCAGAACAGGGAGACGGCGGCCGCCGTCGGGTCATCCGGCGTCTGGTCGGGCAAGTTCGTAGTCCTTGAGATCGATGCCATAGGCGTCTGCCGCGGCCAGCGTGGCCGCCTCGGTGTCGCGGCCCCGGAAGGCGGTCCGCAGTGCGTCTTGAGTGGCCGGAGAGATCTCGTCCGGCCTGGGCACCCTGATGCGTTTGAGGTACTGGGCCTGAAACCTGAGGGTGCCTCCGCGCATCCGTACGCAGTACGCCTCGATGAACGCCTGCGCCACCCGTGAAAGCAAGATCCCGCCGAGAACTTCCATGTCCCATGTGTCAGAGACAACGTAGTACAGGTTGTGATGCGGATAGTGGCCTCCCGGCTCAAGGACCGGGTGGATGTACGCCTTCATGTCCTGAATGAGCAGCTTAGGCCGGTTGGTGAGTTTGGCGTGTACCTTGTCGATCGTCCGGTACCAGGATTCTGGCGCGCTCTTAGCGACGTGACGACCGCGGATCGCCGGGTGAGCCGAAAGGTAGGCGGCGAGACGCGGGTAGTCGGCAAGCGGGACCAGCGAGCCGTCTTCAGCCCAGGGGTTGACTAGGTAGTTGCC
>DAHWEX010000439.1 GCA_027326205.1 Actinomycetota bacterium | reverse complement strand
TTCAGGGCAGCGCCCGCCTGCGGCCGGCCGGCGGTCCCGGGCAGGGGACCGTTCAGCGGGGCCGGCGCAGCGTGCCGCGGCCCGGCTTGCCGTTCCCGCCGGCCCGCTCGCGCAGCGCGGCGAGCTCGGCTTGTAGCCGGCTGGTCTCTTCCTGCAGCTCCAGGACGCGCTTGATGCCGGCCAGGTTCAGCCCGTCGGCGGCCAGCGCGCGGAGATTTCCTGCAGCCGCTACCGAAGCGGGCATCATCCACAACCAGCGCGAGTACTGCCCGGCGCTCGACGATCCCGGCGGCACGGCTGACCTGTTGGCGACGCTCCACCGGGCCGCCGCACTGGAGCCCGCCTCGGCTGTCGCCGGGCGCGCTTCACGGGAGGCATCCCTCAGCGAACCGCAGGGCATCGTCGCCCTGCTAGACGGAGTCCGCGAAGCCGGGACCGGCGACGACGGCAGCCTCCTGCTCCGCCGCGCGGTCGAGAACTGCCCCAGGATGCCTTCGAGCGTCCCCTGGCTGGTGAACTGGCTATGGGACAACGGCTCGCCCGAGCAGGCTCTCCACCTCGCCACCAGGGGATCGGCTGACGTCCCTGCCGACGACCTGCTGACGGTCCTCAACATGCTGGTGGTCCTGCGCCGAATCCAGGCGCATGAACAGGCCGCCGCGCTGCTGGCCCGCCATCCGGCATCCCGCGTCGTGCTCGACACCGCCCACCAGGCCGACGCGAATTACCTGCTCAGCGAACTGCGCAAGGCAGGGGCCGCAGAGCAGGCCAGCATCCTTACCGGCCGGCTGCCCACAGGAGGGCTACTCGACCTGTTCCTCAGCCAAGATCAGAACCGGGGCCAGTACCTCTTCGGCAGGGAGCAAGAGGGCAACCCGGCCCCGCCTTGGGACTGGGACAGCCTCTGCCGGGTGCGCCGCCAGGGACTTGACCCCCGAACCCGCGGATTAAGAGTCCGCGTACCCCGGCACCCAGCGGACGACCTCGTCCCGGAAGCGGCCCTCGCACTCAAGCTGGCACAGCACGCCGATCCCCGCCGTCGACACCCGGTGGATCAGCACGTAGGACGGCGGCAGGTTGAACTTGCGGCTGATTGTGGCGGTATTCGGGTCCGTGGTGACCCGGCCCGCCTCCGCGCGCATCCACTCCCGGGTGAACTTGAACGACTCCACCGCCGACGGCTCGGCCAGCGGCGCGAGGAACCCGCGCAGCGCCTCCAGGTCGACCGCGATCCCCGGCCGCAGGAAGTTGTCCGCGCGCAGCACGCGCTCGACCTCGGCGATGTCCGGGTCCGGGTCGTGCATGATGCGCAGCAGCCGCCCGAAGATCGGCGGCAGCCCGTCCGGGAGCCGGTCCACGGCACCGAAGTCAAGGACGCCGAGCCGCCCGTCGGCCAGCAGCCGGAAGTTGCCCGGGTGCGGGTCCGCGTGCAGCAGCCTGGCCCGGGCCGGACCGGAGAACAGGAACCTGGTCAGCAGCATGCCGGCCCGGTTCCGCTCCTCCTGGCTCCCGTCGCTGATGATCTTCGACAGCGGCGTCCCGTCCATCCACTCGGTCACCAGCACGTGGTCGGTCTCGGTGACCACCTCCGGCACGCAGATGTCGGCGTCGCCCCGGTAGGCGTCGGCGAACTTGCGCTGGGCGTCCGCCTCCAGGTGGTAGTCGAGTTCCTCGGCCACCCGGTCGCGCAGTTCGTCGAGCATCGGCCGGACCTCGAGCCCCGGCATCATGACGGAGAACAGCCGCCCGATCCGCGCGAGCTGGGTGAAGTCGTTGAGCAGCGCCCGCCCGGCGCCGGGGTACTGGATCTTGACGGCGACGGCCCGGCCGTCCCGCCAGACCGCCCGGTGCACCTGCCCGATCGACGCGGCGGCGGCCGGCTGGTCGTCGAACGACTCGAACCGCTCACGCCAGTCGTCACCGAGGTCGGCGGCGAGCACCCGGTGCACGGTCGCGGCCGGCAGCGGCGGCGCGGACTCCTGCAGCTTGGTCAGCGTCGCCCGGTACGGGGTCGCGAGTTCCGGCGGCAGCGCGGCCTCGAAGATCGACAGCGCCTGGCCGAGCTTCATCGCCCCGCCCTTGAGCTCGCCGAGCACCCGGAACACCTGGTCGGCCGTGCGCTGCTGGATCTCCTGCGCGACGATCTCGGCGGACCGGCCGCCGAGCCGCTTCCCGATGCCGAGCGCGGTGCGCCCTACCAGCCCCAGCGGCAGCCCGGCGAGCATCGCGCCGCGCTGCATGCTGCCCTGCGGGATGCCGTTCCGTTGCGGTGCGTCCGGCGGAACCTGACTCGCTTCGTCATTCTCCGCCAATGCAAGACCTCTTATCCCGAACGGTTCCGTGGTGCCAGCCTAGATGCCCGCTGGCACTGGATCGCTGGGCGATCCCTCTGTATCAACGCCGCGTGACGGCGGACGTTCCCGTTCCCGGGTGCTCCGTTAAGAAATGTCGGTGGCGTACGTCACGCTGAGTGCATGAGACCGTCGCTCAAGGTAGGACTGAGGCCGCTCTGGCGGGACTCAGAAACGCTCCAGGTCGGCGTCGACCCGCGCCGCGCCCGGGCGCTGCGCACCGACCTCGGCAAGGCGCTGTGCGTGGTGAGCCTGCTCGACGGGTCCCGGGACATGCCCGCGCTAGCGCGCGCCGCCGGGGACCTCGGCATCGCCAAGCGGGACGTGGACCAGGTCACCGGGCTGCTGGCCGCGGCGGGCGTGCTCGATGACTTCCCCGCCGAGGTGCGCGCCGCCCTGCCTGGCGACCTGGGCGGACGGCTCGGCCCCGAGATGGCGTGCGCGGCGCTCGCGCACTGCCTCGCCGACGGCGGCGCGGCGGTGCTGGCCCGGCGGCGGGCGGCGTTCGCCCGCGTGCACGGCGCGGGCCGGGTGGGCGCCTGCGTGGCGACGTTCCTGGCCGCGTCCGGGGTCGCCTGGGTGAGCTGCCTGGACAGCGGCACGGCGGAAGCGGCGGACGTCGCCCCCGCGGGCCTGGGCGTCGCCGACATCGGGACGCCCCGGGCCGGCGCGGCCGCCAGCGCCGTGCGCCGGATCGCGCCCGAGGCGCGCACGGTGCCCGACGCCCGCCGGCCGCCCGACCTCGCGGTGATCAGCGGCTGGCCCGACCCGGTGCTGGCCGCCGCGCTCATGCGGGACCGCGTGCCGCACCTGGTGGTCCGCGCGGAGGAGGCGATCGGCGTGGTCGGCCCGTTCGTGCTGCCCGGCCGCTCGGCCTGCGTGCGCTGCGTCGACCTGTGGAAGGCCAGCCGCGACCCCGCCTGGCCGAGGATCCTCGCCCAGGCGAGCGCGGGCGACTCGCCGGCCGCGACGCAGGCGTGCGACACGGTGCTCGCCGCGGCGACCGCTGCCCTCGCGGCCGCGCAGGCTCTCGCGTTCCTCGACCGGTGCCGAGGGCCGGCCGCGATCGGCGGGACGCTCGAACTGGTGCTCCCGGACTGGCAGTGGCAGCGCCGGGACTGGCCGCCGCACCCGTCCTGCGGCTGCGGCGCGGCGTTAGGTCCTTACTCGGGGCGATCCGGCTCCTCGCCGGGCGCGGCGTCGCCGTCCTCCAGCTTGGCGATGTCCAGGTCGGAGATTTCGGTCGTGCCGCTCAGGAACGCCTCCGGGTTCTCCAGGTCGTCGGACGTCGGGAGCAGGTCGGGGTGCGCCCACAGCGCGTCCCTGCCGTCGCTTCCGCGCGCCAGCGTCACGCCCGTCCACAGCGTCGCCGCCTCGCGCAGCAGCCGGGGCCGCATCTCGAGGCCGACCAGGGTAGCGAAGGTGCGCTCCGCGGGACCGCCTGACGCCCGGCGGCGGCGGATCGCCTCCGCGAGGGCGGCGGCGTGCTCGAGCCGCGCCTGCGCGGCCGCCGAGACGACCGTCGCCACCCAGCCCTCGACGAGCGCGAGCGCCGTCTCCAGCCGGGCGAGCGCCACCTTCTGCTGCGGCGTGTCCTCCGGGTGGAGCAGGCCCTCGCCGGACAGCGCGGCGCGCAGCGACTCCTCCGGGTTGGTCATGTCCAGCTCGGGCAGCGAGTCGCGCAGCTTGTTCACGTCCACCGTGATGCCGGCCGCGTACGCCTCGACCGCGCCGAGCAGGTGCTGGCGCAGCCAGGGCACGTGTCCGAACAGCCGGTGATGCGCCGCCTCGCGCAGCGCGAGGAACAGCCGGACCTCGTTGATGTCGACCGACAGGCCCTCGCCGAACGCGGTGACCCCCGACGGCAGCAGCGCCGCGGTGCCCTCCGGGGCGAGTGGCAGGCCGATGTCGGTGGAGCTGGACATCTCGCCGGCCAGCTCGCCGAGCGCGGTGCCGAGCTGCCCGCCGAGCATCGCGCCGCCGAGTTGCCGCATCATCGGCGCGAGCGCGCTGAACCCGCCCATCCCCTGGAGCATGGCCTTCATGTCCGGCGGCATGTCCTCGGGCATCTGCCCGGGGTCGACGGCCAGCATGGTGCCCATGGACTCGACCGCCTTGGCGGCGATCGGGTCGCATAGCGTGGCCCAGACTGGGAACGTAGCCTCCAGCCACTCCGACTGGGACCACGCCTCGGTCCTCCTGATGCCGGACGGGAACGCGGTAACGTCGTCCAGCCACAGGTCGGCCAGGCGAACCGCGTCGGTCACGGCGGACCGCTCGTTGGCGAGCACGCTGGGGTCGCCCTTGGCGACGATCGCGTGCCTGGCCAGGTTCTTGGCCAGCTCCCAGTTGACCGGACCGCCACTATAGGAGAGGAGGTCGGCGAACTGACGGAGCGCGTCCGCGAACTGATTGGGGTTGGCTCCGCCGCCCGGGCCCCCGGGCCCGCCGAAGCCAAAACCGAACGGCCCCTGGCCGCCGGTTCCCTGGCCGCCCTGATCAGGGTCGTCGTCGCCAGGCCGTCCGGGCGGCCCGAAACCGAAGGGAGGACGCTCAGCCACGATGCACCCCCTTCGCTCTTAGATGGTCGGGCAGGATAGAAGGGTCATGGCGAACTTTCTTCCTCCTACCCTTCGTCCTAAGACTATGACGGGTCCGAGGACTATGACGGGCAGGACATCAGCACGAAGAAGGTTCGTCGCCACGCTATTCGGGAGCAGCCCACTTTGAGAAACGGCAAACGGCAGGTTCGCCCTGAGCGCAGCGTTCGCCGTGAGCGTAGCACCGCCGCGGGACCTCCGGTGGTGGCGGTCACGGGCGCGGCGCGCGGTGTCGGTCACGCGCTGGTGCTCAAGCTGGCCAGCACGCCGGGCATCGGCCGCGTGGTGGCCCTCGACGACCACCGGGGCGACGCGCCCGGAGTGACCTGGCGGCTCGCTGACGTGCGAGATCCCACGCTGGCCGGCCGGCTCGCGGGCGTGGACGTGGTCGTGCACGCCGACGTGGATTCCGCCGCGGACACCGATCCCAGGGACCGCCGGGCGCGCAATGTCCGGGCCGCGCAGACCGTGCTGACCGCGGCCGCCGCCGAACGGGTCGGCCGGGTCGTGCTCGTGACGAGCGCGATGGTCTACGGCGCCCGCCCGGACAACCCCGTGCCGCTGCCCGAGGACGCGCCACTGCTCGCCGACTCGGGCGGTGCCCTGGCGGGGGACCTGCTGGAGATCGAAGAACTCGCCCGCCGCTCCCGCCGCGTCAACCCGGGCACGCTCGTCACGGTGGTGCGCCCGGCGGCCCTCGTCGGCGATGCCGTCGACACGCTGCTGACCCGGCACTTCGAGGCCCCCCGCCTGCTCGTGGTGCGCGGCTGCGCGCCGCGCTGGCAGTTCTGCCACGTTTCCGACCTGGTGTCGGCCCTGGTGCTGGCCGTTTCCGGGGCGGTCAGCGGCGACTTCGCGGTCGGCTGCGACGGGTCGCTTTCCCAGGCTGAGGTGGAGGCGCAGAGCGGCCTCAAGTCGGTCGAACTGCCCGCCAGGCTCACCTTCAGCGCCGCACAGCGGCTGCACCGCCTCGGCGTCACCCCGGCCCCCGCCGCGGAGTTGCGCTACGTGGTCTACCCGTGGGCGGTCGACTGCGCGACCCTGCGCGCGGCCGGGTGGCGGCCGTCCGTCACGAACGCGGAGGCACTCGCGGTGCTGCTCGCGGGCCGCGCGGGTCATCACGCGGTCGTCGGGCGGCGCATCGCGCGCAAGGACGCGGCCCTCACGGCCGCGGGCGCGGCCGGCGCGGCGGCGGCGGTCGTCGGCACGGCGGCGATCGTGCGGCAGGTCCGGAAGAAGAACAAGGCGTAACCGCTGGCCGGACGGAAGCCTGCCGTGCGGGCGGCGGCGGTGGCCCTCGCGGAACCATTGCGCTCGCTGGTGTGCCCGGCATCCCGGCATTCTATAAACTATGCCAGATCTTTGTAGGAAGTTAACTTTTTCTTAAAGATTTATTCGAAACTGTGCGTGAATTCTCGGATTCTCCGGCGACTGGAAGAATCGGCCGCCGAACTCTTGACCGCGTGCGAAGTGTCATCGCCTGGTGGGTTGCCAATGGCATTTTTGTGCGATCTAGTTCGTTTGTGTGACACGATGCCGGCCCGTCCGGGGAAAATACGGCAAGAAGGATCCCCAGCTCAGCGGAGATTTTCTGAATTTCCTCTGATGAAGCGACCATAATCGAAATCGTCAGCAACGAGCTCAATCCCCGGGGCGGGGACGCGCTTGTTGCCGGTTACTTTGTGACATTTTAGTAAACTAGCGATAAGTCCGTGCAGGCTGGTGCCGTCTTGCTAGACTCTTCGCAAGTTATCTGTTCGATCGAGAGCGTGGAGCCTTGCAGAGTGGCAGGGCTGTGGTGGCGGCGTCTGGCCGTCGGCGCGGCGCGTCCCTCACGGCTGTCTATGAGGTGATTGGGTAAGCGAGCAAGTCATTAGTTCGTTGCGCAGCTCCTGCGTTGCGACGGCGAACTACGAGGGGGGTCAGGATACGCGACATCTCCAGTCGGGTGGATCTCTTGATCTTTAGTGGAGATGTCGTGACTAGCGGGCCAAGCCGCAACCAAAGGAGCGGCGAGGGCGTCGTGGACTCTTAGCCGGGAGTTCGCAACAAGATACGCTCTTTCGCTGCTAACCGGGTAATTAAGTTCCCCTTTGATTGCCGTATTCATTCATTCATTCAATCCCTGCTCAACAAAGCCGTCTAGCTGACGTATTGGCGGCAATGTCAATATGCATGCCACTGGCGTTAATGGGGGAGCGGGTGTGGGATCCCCCGGAATTGGAGACAGAATCCCTTCGTAAGGGAACGAGGAGTGGGAGCTTCGGTGGGAAATTTTGTTTTGTGTGTCAATGGATGCGTGTCGCTGAATGGCCTGGTACGCGAAGACCGGGTCAGATCATGAAAAGTCTTTCTGCGCTACTTTTGATTGCCGTGGTCGTGTTGACTTGTATCGGCTTGGCGCAGACCCAGCAAGGACACGTACTGCTTGGTGACGTGGGCCTCTATCAAGCACCCGCCGCCTACACGGAGCTGTCATTCACCGCGCCTGAGACGCTACCGCATTATTTGGCGAGGCCAAACGGCACCGTCACCGTGTCGTTTGATATCCATAACGCGGAGAATGCCGACCATCCGTACCAGTGGTCGATCCTCTTGGTGCAGGGAAGTGAAAGTCAGGTCAAGGCGAGCGGAATGGTGGTGACGCCCGCCGGCGGCCAGACCGGGATCACGAGTCGCGTGCCCGCCTCATGCACTGGCGGTCGAATGCAGGTGGTTGTCCGGCTGGCTAGCCCAGCTGAGTCCATCAGTTTCTGGATGACGTGCCCGCCAGCGGCGCCTAAGCGTCAGGCCGCCCAGTGACCGGGGACAGACGACCAGTTGTTGCCCTGGTCACAGACGCGGTGTACCCGTACTTCCGCGGCGGCAAGGAGTTCAGGTACCACGAGCTGTCCGGGCGGCTCAGCCGGCGCGCGGACATTCATGTTTTCACGATGAAATGGTGGGACGGGCCCGGCACGCACCAGGAGGGGCTTGTCACCTTCCACGCGGTATCTCGCTTGTATGCCATGTACGCGGGAAGCCGGCGGTCCTTCCGGGAAGCCATATTCTTCGCGCTTGGCTGCCTGCGCCTGCTGTGGTTCCGCTTTGACGTCCTTGAGGCGGATCAGTTTCCCAACTTCCATATCTTCACGCTCCGCCTAGTCGCCTGGATCAAGCGCAAGCCGCTGACGGTGACGTGGCACGAGGTGTGGGGTCGCGAATACTGGAGCCAGTACCTTGGCCGCCGGACGGCCACGCTAGCGTGGTTCGTCGAATGGCTTTCCATGCGCGCTCCGGACCACCTCATCGCGGCATCGGACCAGACCGCCGCACGGTTGCGCGTCATCCTCGGCGCGAAAGCCTCGATCTCCGTCGTGCCCAACGGGATCGACCTGGACGGGATTCGCAACTCCTACCCAGACGAATCGAAAGTCGATCTCGTTACGGTGGGTCGGCTGCTGCCCCATAAGAGCGTCGACGTGCTGCTTGACAGCGTGGCACTGCTGCACGCTTCCGGCTTCCCCGTTACCTGCCGGGTTATCGGCGACGGGCCGCAGCGCGAGTCGCTGCACGCGCAGGCGCGGCGACTCGGAATCGAAGACTTCGTCGAGTTCCGGCACGACGTCTGGGAGCAGAAAGAGGTGTACGCACTCATGAAGGCGGCCCAGGTGGCAGTCTTTCCTACCACTCGCGAGGGATTTGGCATCGCGGTGCTCGAGGCCATTGCCTGCGGCCTGCCGGTCGTGACCACGTCAGCTCCCGATAATCTCGCGCAGTATCTCGTGGAGCAGTCCTCCACCGGTGTAGTCTGCGCCCCGGCAGCCGTCGCGATCGCAGATGAACTACGTTCCCTGCTTGCGCGCGGTAAGGGTGACCCGGCGGTCGTTACGCCCGCCAACTGGGAACCGTGGCTGGCCGCGCACGGTTGGGACGCCGCCGCCGACCGGGTTGCCGCGGCGCTCGGCATATGAGAATCGAGGAGGGGTGCCATGCCGGCTGACCTCAGCGTCGTCATCTGCTCGCTCAACGGTGCGGCAGGAGTGGACCGCTGCCTGCGCGCTCTCGCCGCGCAGAAGGACGTCGACCTCCAGGTCATCGTCGTGGACGACGGATCGACCGACGACACGAGCGAGGTGGCCGCGGAACATGGGGCAACGGTCCTGCGCCACGAGACGAACGGCGGCCTCTCCGCGGCACGGAACACCGGAATCAGGGCAGCGACGGCTCCCGTGGTGGCATTTCTCGATGACGACTGCGAACCAGAACCCGAGTGGGCCAGGGAACTGATCGACGCTTATGAAGACGGAGTCCTCGGCGTGGGCGGCCCCGTCGTCCCGGACGGGCCGGCGAACTTCATGCTCGGCTTCTTGCGGCGCAACAATCCGCTCCTGCCACTCGAGATGAACCTCGCACACAGTGAGAAGTTGCTGTACCGCCTCTACCTCTACGTGCTGAGGCAGTGGGTGCCGGAACAGCGATGCGACAGGCGAGAGGTCTACACGCTGGTCGGTGCGAACATGTCGTTCCGCCGCGAGGTGATAGCCGAGGTCGGCGCCGATGAGCGGTTCCGGTTCGGTGCCGACGAACTCGACATATGCCTCCGGTTGCGCCGGCAGTTCCCCGAAGGCCGGCTGATCGTGACCCCTGGCTCGGTGGTACGGCATCACTTCCACGGCAGCCTGCGGGACACGTTGCGGCGCAGCCGCGCGTACGGGCGCGGCGGGGCCATGCTCTACCTGAAATGGCCGACCATGCGACCCACGATCTTCCCGGGTCCCGTACTCGTGCTCACCCTGCTTTTCGCGTCCGTCTTCTTCCCTGTCCTGCTCGCCGTGGCCATCGCGCTCCCGCAACTCATGTACCCGATGGGACTGCGGCTCGCGGTGGCGAGAAGGCAGCCCGCCTGCCTTGTCGACCCCTACGTGCGGCTAGCGCAGGAGACGTACGGAAACATCGGGCTCATTCAAGGCCTGCGGCGCTACCGGGGATTCACTCCCGAACCGAGCACCGCGGTGAAGGAAGAGTCCCCGCGCGGGAAGACGGCAGTGGGATCACTGACATGACCGCTGTGCGGGGACCGAGATCTGCTCGCGACTCCTCGCCGGACCGGAGACCAGCCGCCGCGGGTCAAGCGTCGTCGCCGGATCCGGAAGCGGTTGAAGCGGGTCAGAGATCATCGCGTCCGCTCGTGTGGCAGGGTGCCGGGCTCGTGTCGATCGCGGCGCTCACGCCGTTGCACGCACTCTGGGCCGTCCAGTTGCTGATGGTGCTGCTGCTGCTCGTCCTTCCGGGCGTGGTTCTGCTGCGGGCGCTGCGCATACCCGGAGCGACGATCGCGGCCAGTCCCGTCTATATCCCCGCCGCGTCCATCGTCGTGCTGACCGCCAGTGGCCTCGCGACCGACCTCATCGGCCCGGTCGCCGGAATCGCCGCACCGCTGCACGCCGTACCGCTGCTCATCGCCCTTGAGGTCGTTTGCGGCGGATTGCTGCTGGGCGCGTGGAAAGCCCCGCCAGAGACCCGGATCCCCTGGGCTGCGCTAGAGCGCCCGGTCGCGCTGGTCTGGCCGCTTGTCCTGCCCTTGGTCGGGGCCGCCGGCGCGCTCCGGCTGAACAGCGGGCACAGCGACCTGGTGGCGGTGATCTCGGTCATCCTGGCGGTGGCCGCACTGGTGGTCGTGTTCCTGCGCGCGCCCTGGTACGACGACGCCCTGCTCACGGTCGTCGTCTTCGCGGTCGGCCTGGCGCTGATGTGGT
>DAHWEX010000420.1 GCA_027326205.1 Actinomycetota bacterium | reverse complement strand
CCCTGGGCCATGGCGGCAGCGAACAGCGTGTTTGGGCTGTGATCGCCTCCGGGGTCCCAGCTCGGGCCGTGCTCGCCGAACCTGCGGTTTTGCCAGATCCGGACGATCCAGGTGCTTATAAGGCGCTCGACCTCGGCCAGCGTCAGCGTGGCGTCGCCCTCAGGGTCGGCGCCGCGGTCGGCGACGTCGATGTCGGTCGGGCGCAGCGTCCGGGCCGGCAAGATATTGCAGCCCAGGACTCTTTGAGCTTCCGTGAGGGCGTGTGCCTTATAGGGTCCGCCGTGATCCGTGGTGACGGTCTCAGGGGCGAAGAACGGCAGGCCGGCCACCCGGTAGCCGGCGAACTCCGCGACAATGTCGGCGGGCACCCCGGGGTAGGGCCACTCCATTTCCGGGCCCCAGCCTTCCCGCATCGGCAGCGGCATCATCACGTCCCGCAGCAGCATCGCGATGTCGACCGAGGTGTCCGAGACCAGCGTGAGCCGGAACGCCACCGCCGAGTGCGTGAACAGGTCAAGGGCCAGCGTCAGGTGCGCGGAGACCGGCTCGCCGAACACGCCGTCACGGACCTTCACCGGCAGGGGGGTGGTGTCCAGCGCCGCTGCGCCCACAGCGCGTCGATCCCCGTCAGTCCCGTCACACGTGGGCCGTGGGCCGTGACACTCCATTGTGGTCACGTCCTGGACGGCGCGCGGCCCGCACTAGGGTGAAGGGACACCCTGGGGACAACGCTGGCGAGATGGGGCGAGGTGCGGCAGTTGCGGACGGGCGGGCAGCCCGGTGACCGGCGGACGACGACGGCGGCGGCCCTGGCCCTGGCCGCCGCGCTGGCCGCCGCCACGGGGGTGGCAGCGTGCTCGGCGGCCGCCTCCACCAGCGCGGCCGTGCCCGGCGGGACCGCCGGGACCGCCGTGCCCGCCGGGACGTCGTGCGGTACCACGCGGACCGCGGCGGGGGTGGTCGTCCGGATCGACGTGGCGCGGGGGACGGTGCGCTGTGCCACCGCGCTGCGGGTCGAGGCCGGGTACGCGACCGCGATCAAGGACGGCGAGCTGCGCGGGAACGGCGGCGGGGCCCCGGTCACCGTGGACGGGTGGACCTGCGAGTCGTTCTCTGCGGTGCAGGCGGCGCGGACCGGGAACGCGTCCGAGTGTCACACCGCGAACGCGGAGGTGGTCGCGGTGCTGTCGCTGCCGCCGGAGGCCGCGCCCTTGTCGGCCGGCCGCTTGTCCACGGGCTGCGTGAGCACGGGCTGCGCAGGGGAGGGCTGCGCCAGCGAGGGCTGCTGAGGCGAGGGCTGCGCCAGCCAGAACACGGAGGCGGTCGTCTCCGTGTCGTCGACGGGGCGGACCGCGCTCAGCCCGCGGCTGGTGCTGATCATCTGCACCTGGTCCCGGCCCGATGCCTTCGCCCGGTACAGGGCGGCGTCCGCCGCGGCGAGCAGTTCCGTCAGCTCCCGGCTCGACCCGGCGTCCAGGGCGGCCACCCCGATCGAGACGGTGACCGCGACCGGCTCCCCGCCCGGCGAGGTGATCGGCAGGCACGCGATGTGCGCGCGGACCCGCTCGGCGATGCGGAAGGCGTCCACCGCGCGGGTCCGCGGGAGCAGCATCACGAACTCCTCGCCGCCGAAGCGGCCGGCCAGGTCGCACGAGCGCAGCACCTCGGTCATCGTTCCCGCGATCCGGCGCAGCACTTCGTCGCCGGCCAGGTGGCCGTAGGTGTCGTTGATCCGCTTGAAGCGGTCGAGGTCGAGCAGCGCCACCGCGAGCGGCGCCGACGCGCGAACGGCGCGGGCGACCTCGGCGGCGGCCTCGCGCTCCCAGGTGGCCGCGTTGAGCAGGCCGGTCTTCGCGTCGGCCCGGGCCTCGTTGAGCAGCTGCGCGTGCCGGAAGGAGCGCTGCAGCAGCGTGGTCAGCGGGAGGGCGACGATCAGCGTGTACTCGCTGATCGTCATGCCGACCGCGACGAGCAGTGCGGCGCACAGCTCGGTCGCGTCGTTGTGCAGCGTCTCCCGGGAGAACAGCTCGTCGGCGAGGCTCGCCGCCGGGTGCTCAAGCTTGAAGGCGGCCGCGATCAGCACCTGGTTGACCGCCCACTGGGTGACCGCCCCGGTGCCGGCGGCCACCAGCCACATGGCCGGGTGCTGCCACAGGTAGGCCCGCGGGTCGTAGCCGGACGGCAGCACGCTCAGGTAGCCCAGGCGGGCGCAGCCGTAGGCGGTGCCGATCGCGGCGACGGTGTACACCCGCTTGTAGACCGGGGCCCGCCGGACGCGCCACTGGGTCAGCGCCAGCCTGATCGCCGGGACGATCAGCGCGTACAGGCCGGGTAGCAGGAAGACGATCGGGAGCTCCCACACCGCGTAGACGTCCTTGACCACGCCGACCGGCTCGCTGGCCCGGCGCGCCATCTCAACCGAGAAGGCACCGCAGCCAACCAGCGCGGCGAACAGGACGAGGTCCCTGACGCGGAACTGGAAATCGGCCGCCCTGGCGGCGATCCACCCGAGATAGCCGCAGGTCACGACCGACCACAGCGCGCGCAGCGGGCGAGGCAGCGACCAGACGGCCCAGCCTCGGACGCGGGGCATGCCGCGGCGAAACACGGCACGGCGCGCGTGGTCCATCTAGCCTCCTTAGCTTGCGCGATGCAGTCCGCCGTCGTCCGGGGCTGACCACGCCGGATAGCGCAACGTGCGGCGCTAACCCCACATTGTCACAGATTTCACGTGCGTACTGTCAAAATGCGGCTACCGACCGACAGCGCACTCTTGCCGCGACCGGTGCCGCACGTGACGGAACTCCCGCACTGCAAGCGTTTGCAGTTAACCCAGGAGACCGGCCCCCTCGCATTCCGTAACCAAACTGTGACCTTCTTCTATTCTTCTCCCGCCGGCCGGCCGATGCTGGCAGGCTCATCGGCGCACCAGTCGCAACCGCCGGAAATGTTGACTTGTGCCGTTAAATGTCAACATCTGGGGCAGATCGCCGCAAAAGCGTCCGTACCGCCGAGAGGAGGCCGGCATGGGAACGACAGGCTGGACGTAGCAGCAGACGCCGGTGGCCCGCCGCTCCAGCGCTGGAGCGGCGGGCCACCGGCGTACGGCGTCCCGGATGCGCTAGGCGCGCAGCACGGCGCCGGTGCGCAGCGCGGCCTCGGCCACCGCGGCGTCCCGGGCGGCCGTCGCCTCGGCGGCGGTGAGGGTGCGGTCGGGAGCGCGCAGCCGCAGCGTGTAGGCGAGGGACTTGCGCCCCTCGCCGAGCTGGGCGCTGGTGTAGACGTCGAACAGCCGGACGTCCTCGAGCAGTTCGCCCGCGCCGGCCGTGAGCGCGGCCGCCACGTCGGCCGCGGGCACCTCCGCCGGCACGACGAGCGCCACGTCCTGGGTCGCCAGCGGGTAGGCGGGCAGCGCGGGGCCGTGGACCGGGGCCGCGGCCGCCACGGCGGCGGACATGACGTCGAAGTCGAGCTCGAACGCGCTCGTCCGCGGCGGCAGGCCGTAGGCGGCGATCACCCGGGGGTGCAGCTCGCCGGCGTGGCCCGCCAGCCACGCCCTTTCCCCCCCGGGGGAAGCCCCCTCGCCGGACTGCGCCCGGGACGGCGCCTGCGGCGCCGAGTACGTGTCCGGTGGCTGCCGTTCCTGGTCCGCTCCGGCCTGTTCGGATGTCACCCGCAGGTACAAGGCGGCGCACCGGCCCGGGTGCCAGGGCGCCGCCGCTGCCGCCCTGACCTCGAAGGCCAGGTGCAGCACCGCGCCCGCCTGCCGGGCCGCCTCGATGGCGTCGGCCCAGCTCTGCGCGCGTCCCTGACCCCACCAGCCGGGCAGTTCGCGGTTGCCCGCGAGGACCCCGGCCACCCGGGCAGGCTGGTCGGGCAGCGCGGCGGCGAGGGTCGCCAGCTCCGCCGCGGTGGGCCCGCGGTCGGTGGCGAGGATCGGTGCGACACCGGCCGCGCCCGGTCGCGGCAGGAACACCTGGCCGGCCTCGAACAGGGCCGTGTCGGGGAAGCCCCGGCCGATGTTCCGCACCAGCGTGCGGAACAGGCCGGGCAGCAGCGTCGTGCGCAGCTGCGGCTGGTCCTCGCTCAGCGGGTTGGCGACCCGGACCGCGGGGCGGCGCCGGTCGTCGGCGCCGAGCATGAGGCTGTCCGCCTCGCCCGCGGGGGCGAACGGGTCGGAGTGCACCTCGATCAGGCCCGCGCCGGCCAGCGTGCGGGCGACGGCCCGCAGCGCCTGCTGCCGCTCGCTCAGGCCCTGTCCCGCGGTGGCCCGTGGCTGCCTGACCGGGACGTTGCCGTAGCCCTCCAGGCGGATGACCTCCTCGGCCAGGTCGGCGGCGTCGGTGAGGTCCGGTCGCCAGGACGGCGGCGTGACCAGCAGGACCATGGGGAGGTCGTCGTGCTTGCGTCCCGGCGCGGACGGCGCGGACGGCGCGCGCCACGGGGCGATCGTCGGCGCGGTGCTCGCCGGGGTGCTGCGGACCTCGCAGCCGACCTCCTGCAGGCGGGCCACGACGGTGTCCATGCCGTAGCCGACGCCGGCCACCCGGTCCGGGTAGTCGGCCGCCAGCTGGATCGTCACCGGCGCCACGGGCACCTGGGCGTGCGTCGCGCCCGGCACGACCGTCGCGCCGCCGAGGCGGGCGAGCAGCGCGGCGGCGCGGGCGGTGGCGCGCAGCGGCAACTCGCGGTCGGTGCCGCGCTCGAAGCGGTAGGACGCCTCGGAGTGCAGGCGGTGCCTGCGGGACATCTTCGCGGTGCCGGTGTCGCTGAAGTGCGCGCCCTCGATGACGATGTCCGTGGAGTCGTCGCCGATCTCGGTCGCCAGGCCGCCCATCGTGCCCGCCATGGAGATCGGGCCGCTGTCGTCGGTGATGAGGATGTCGGCCTCGTGCAGCGTGCGGGTGACGTGGTCGAGCGTGACCAGCGTCTCGCCGGGGCGGGCGCGCCGCACCACGATCGGGCCGTGCAGCTTGTCCCGGTCGAAGGCGTGCAGCGGCTGGCCGAGCTCGAGCATGAGGTAGTTGGTCACGTCGACCGCCAGGGAGACGGGCCGCATCCCCGAGCGGGCCAGCCGGACCCGCATCCACAGCGGCGAGGCGGCCTTCGGGTCGAAGCCGCGCACCTCGCGGAGCACGAACCGGTCGCAGGCACTGGGGTCCGCGATCTCGGCGGCCCACGGGCCCTCGTCCGAGTAAACAGCGCCGACCACCGCAGACATGCCCGGCACCGAAGGTGCCGACCCGGGGCTTGCCCCGGCGAGGGGGATATGGGGGAGGGACTCCCCCATGCTCGGGGGGGTCACCGGGGGGACGGCCCCCGGGGGAGACACAGCGTCCTCGCCGGCGACGAACGTCAGCGCCGGGTCGGTGTACGGGACCTGGTAGGCGCTGGCGAGCTCGCGCGCGACGCCCCTGATCGAGACCGCGTAGCCCCGGTCGGGCGTGACGGCGATCTCCAGGACGTCGTCCTTGAGGCCGGCGTACTCGGCGAAGTCGACGCCGAGCGGGGTATCCGGCGGCAGGACGAGGATGCCGCTGTGGTCCTCGCCGATGCCGAGCTCGTCGACCGCGCAGATCATGCCCTCCGAGACGCGGCCGTACTTCTTCGCCGCGGTGATCTCGAACCCGCCGGGCAGCGTGGCGCCGACCGTGGCGAACGCGACCCGGTCGCCCGCGGCGAAGTTGACCGCACCGCAGATCACGCCGGTGAGCGTCTCCGGGTCCCGGTCCAGCTCTTCGTCGGCCACCGCTACCCGGCAGTAGCGGATCGGCTTCTTGAAGCCGCTCAGCTCCTCGATCGTCATCACCTGCGCGGTGAGCACGCCGCGCACGTCGTGGCCGACCTGCTCGACCGCCTCCACCTCCAGGCCCGCCTGGGTCAGGCGGCGGCCGACCTCCAGGGCGTCATACGGCTCGGGGACGGGGGCGTACTCCCGCAGCCAGGAAAGGGGAACGCGCATCTCAGATCTCCGTCCCGAACGCCCGGCTGAACCGCACGTCGCCGTCGTAGGTGTCGCGGATCTCGTTGATGCCGTGCGAGAGCATCAGCGCCCGCTCGATGCCGAGCCCGAACGCGAACCCGCTGTAGCGGTCCGGGTCGATCCCGCAGGCCACCAGCACCCGCGGGTTGACCATGCCGCAGCCGGCGATCTCGATCCAGCCCTGGCTCCGGCAGACCCGGCAGGGCTCCGCGCCGGGCTTGGCGGACTCACCCCGGCAGACGTGGCACTCCATGGACACGTCGGCCGACGGCTCGGTGAACGGGAAGTAGTCGGGCCGCAGCCGGGTGCGCAGCCCCGCGCCGAACAGGGCGTCGACGAACGCCTGGATCGCGCCGCGCAGGTCGGCCATGGTCAGGCCCTCGTCCACCGCCAGGCCCTCGATCTGGTAGAAGACCGGCAGGTGAGTGGCGTCCAGCGCCTCGTTACGGTAGGCCCTGCCCGGGCTGACCACGTAGAGCGGCAGCGGGCGGGTCAGCATCGACCTGACCTGCACCGGCGAGGTGTGGGTGCGCAGCACCATGCCGGACCGGGTGCCGGCCGGGGCGCCCTCGGGCGGCGCGATGAACAGCGTGTCCTGCATCTCCCTGGCGGGGTGGTCCGGCGGGATGTTGAGCGCGTCGAAGTTGTACCACTCGGCCTCGACCTCGGGCCCCTCGGCGACCTCGTAGCCCATCGCGACGAACACGTCGGAGAGCTTGTCGGCGATCATCGAGACGGGGTGCCGGGCGCCGGCGGGCTGGCGGTCGTACGGCAGGGTGACGTCCACCCGCTCGGTGATCAGCACCTGCTCGTCGCGCTCGCGCTCAAGCTGGTCCTGGCGCGCGGCCATGGCGTCCTTGACCCGCCCCACCGCGGCGCCGACCCGGCGGCCCGCGTCGGCGCGGGCCTGCGGCGGCAGCGCGCCGATCTCGGCGCGGGCCAGCGACAGCGGCGCCCTGTCACCGGCGTGCGCGATGCGGGCTTCCTTGAGCTCGTCCAGGGTCCTCGCGCTGGAGATGGCGGTGAGCGCCGCCTGCGTGGCGCGCTCGACCTCTTCGGCCGTCAAGGCGGTCACCTCGACCGGGTCGTAGTTCTTGTTCGGTGCGGACATTCTTCGCTTCCTCGGTGGTCAGCTGGCTGACTGCATGGGGATCCGCCGGCGGGGCGGGAAGGTCCGCGATAATGCCGGTGGTCAAGATCAAATCCGTCATCCCGAACGGTCCTGGGATACACGGGACCAGCACACTGAACCTTACCGGGTGACCAGCGTCAGCCCGGCCCGGCCCAGCTCGCGGACATTGAATCTGTAGCGTCGTGGGTGCCTCAGCCGAAACCGGATCACTGCCCGCGAAGCGCTTCGCGCCCCGTACCAGGAGGTCCAGGTCCCCAACGGGAACAGCAACCCCGTCCGTGAGGCGCCCTGCGCCTCACATCGGGGGTGCGGGGGTCGGGGGTACGGGGGTGTCCCCCGCAAAGTGTTACGGGCCACGGGAAGATGCCCGCAGGGCACCGGACACTGTGGACCGCCTCGTCCCCCGGGAGATATCCGGCTGAAGGCTACGGGAAGATGCCCGCGGGGCAGCGAACAGGGGGAACCCTAAGGCCGGGTTCGCCCCTACGGCTGCACGCCCGCGGGCAAGGTAAATCGGAACTCCGCGCCGCCGCCGGGCGCGCGGGCCACGACGATCTCACCGTCCATCGCCTCGATGAGGCCCTTGACGATGTAGAGGCCGAGGCCGGTGCCGCCGCGGCGCTTGCCCCGCCAGAACTGGCGGAATACCCGCAGCGCCATCTCCGGCGGTATGCCCTCGCCCTGGTCGCGCACGGATACGGTGATGGCCTCGGCCTGATCACCGTCCTGCCCGCCGCACGGGCGCGCTCGCCGCACCATGACCGTCACGATACCAGCCCCGTGCCGGACCGCGTTTTCCACGAGGTTGCCGAGAATCTGGTCGATCTTGTCCGCGTCCAGCCAGGTCTCCGGGAGGTCGGGGGCGGCCTCCAGGCGGAACCGGTCTTCCGGGTCGCCGGAGGCGACCCGGCCCGCGATGATCTTGCGGGCGCGCTCGGGGACGTCGACGAGCTGCCTCCGGACCTCCATGCGGCCCGACTCGATGCGGGACACGTCAAGCAGCTCGGTGATCAGCCGGGTGACGCGGTCGGCGTCGGCGTTGACCGTCTCGAGCATGACGCGTTTCTGGTCGTCGTTGAACCGCGACCACTTGGCGAGCAGGGTCGCGGTGAAGCCCTTGACCGACGTCAGCGGGGCGCGCAGCTCGTGCGCGACGGTGGAGACGAGCTCGGCGCGGCTGCGCTCGAGCCTCGCCCGCTGCTGCGCGCCGCGCAGGGTGATCACCAGGCGGCGGACGGGCCCGGACCGGCCGTCGCGGACGTAGCCCACCGAGACGAGCAGCTCGGCGCTTCCCCGGGGGGACGCCCCTGCGTGACCCGCCGGGCCGTCGCCGAGCACCAGGCTGCGCTCGGGGTGCCTGCTCCGCGTCGCGAGGCCGTTGTAGGGGTCGACGAACATCCACCAGTCGCGGCCGTCGTCGTCCCGGAAGGGCAGCACGTCGTAGACGTACTTGCCGAGGGCCTGCTCCGCGGCGATCCCGGTGAGCCGGACGGCGGCACGGTTGAAGACGACCACGCGCCCGGTGTCGTCCGCGACCACCAGGCCGTCGGGCAGCTCATCGGCGATCAGGGACTGATCGGGCGGCGTGTGCGGGGCACGGCGGGGTCCGCCGGCCGCCTGACGGCCCGGTCTGCTGTCCTCCACGGCGTTGACGCCTCCGTCCAGCGGGGGGGCGCACCGGCGGCCCTGAGGCCATCGCGATGCGAGTGACGGAATGTGATCAGACTCTAGCGCGTTTGCCCGCCCGGAGACAGTACCGCGTCGGGGATTTCGTTACGTCATAACGCAAATACCCTATGCGAAGATCTCTCGTGTCACCTATTGAGCGGACAACGT
>DAHWEX010000411.1 GCA_027326205.1 Actinomycetota bacterium | reverse complement strand
GGCACCCGCAGCAGGCGCGCGGCCTCGGCCTCGGTGAACATCTCCCGGTCCAGAACGCTCACACTCATGGGGAAAGTGTTACACCTTGCCCGGCTCCCCGCGAGCATGGCCGCGTCACCGCCGGCAGGGAACTCCTCGTGGTGGCAGCCGGTCCCGGGCTCCGGAAGTCGATCATGCGCGGCACGGCCCGGAGCAGATCGGGGTTGGCGGTCCGCGCCGCCAGCGGCCGTTGCGGCGACGGCACTGAGCAGCTTCACGCAACCACACTATCGCAGTCGTAGATAGTCGACTGATGATATGTAGTCATAAGAGAGCTGTCAGGCGCGAGGACGGCATCCTCGCTTCGCCTCCCCTGCCGGCACTCGGGAACGCAAAGGGGCGGCTGGTGCGCCGCAGCAGGGGAGAGTTCCCGGTAACTGCATTGGGGGCACCGTCCGCCAAGCAGCACCGACAGGCGGACGCCGGCGGCCTCAAGCCCGAGATCGACTCGTTCCGGCTGCGCCTGGCCCCGCAGGCAAGGCACCCGGGCTCACAACCTCGCTATACGACGATCCTGCGCCTCGACTGCGTGGCGGCGCTCCGGGAGGAATCGATGAGCATCGCGGCACGGACTGTGAGTGCTGGCGAGGCTGCAGATACGGATCGCGGAAGGCAGCAGTCGGCGGAACCCGCTTGACGCGATCTGAGGCGTGCCCGCTACGATGGCCGCATGAAACCCCCGAACAGGGGATTTCTCCCCCACCTGCGTACTCAAGCGCGGGATCGGGGAAAATGCGCGGGTGTGAGGGTTCAAATCCCACCTCCATCGCCGAGGTAAGCGTATTTTCCCCGGTTCGGCAGCCACTTGAACATGCCGTGGACGACGGGCTGATCGACGAGAAGGACAACCCGGCCAGCAAGGTGCCCAAGCCCCGCCGCCTGCCACGCGTGCCCGTCGCGGTCCCCGGTGCGGCCGAAGTATGGTCCGGCTGGGTCGGGATTGCGCAGCAGCGGGCAGGGCTGCGGATACTGCCCGGGATGGTTATGGTGGGGAAGACTGGCGGATGCCGGCCGTGAAGGCTATTTCCTGGCGTTGCCGGCCGCTGAGCCTGGGGGTGGTGAGCAGCCGGGCGATGTCGGCGGCCTGGCCGGCGGTCGGCTTGCCGTAGCTGGTCGCGGCCCCGTGCTGCAGCCACGCGAGCAGGTCGGTGCGGGCGGCTTCGGCGAGTTCGAGATCCTGGCCGCCGAGGGCGGCCAGGTCGGCGTGGACGCGGTTCCAGGTGCCCGCGTCCTGCCGGATAGACAAAGCGACCCGGCGCGAGCGGGCGGTGCCGGCAGCGTCGAGGGCGGCCAGCACGCCGGCCGGCACGGCCTGGCCGCGCACATAGCGCAGGGCAGCGGCCGCGACCTTGGCGGAGCTGTCCAGCAGCAGTGGAACCAGGTGCTCGAGGATGCCGTCAGCGCTCGCGTGACGCCCGGCCGCCTGTACGGCGGCATGCCGAACACGCGGGCTGCGGTGGGCCAGGAACGGCACGGCCGCCTCGGGCAGGCAGTCGGCATGGTCTTCATCCAGGCCCTGCAGCGCTGCGGCGACCTGCCGGGCCATACCCGGGCTGGCCAGCACCGACAGGTATACCGGGCCCGAGTCTCCCCACTGCCGCCGCCACCGCCACCGGGCCACTGACCGGACCGCGCCCGACCTGTCGAGCAGAAGCTCCTGCAGCGCCTGCCGGGTGAACTGGTCATCATCCAGGTGCGCGGCGGCGAACGCGCGGACGCCAGCGCGGGCCGATCCGAGCAGCCGCAGCCCGGCTGGCGTCGGCAGCACCCCGGCAGGCCCGACGAGAGCCCGGGCGCACCACAGCGCGACGACCGGGTCCCGGTCGCGCACGGCCCGCGCCGCCAGGACCTCTGCCGTGAGCAGGCCCCGGTCCGCCTGAGCCTGCAGCGCCCACACCCTGCAGGTCCGGTCCTCGGCATCCGCCAGCGCCGCTAGCGTGGCCGCCGGCCCCGCAGCGATACCCGTCAGGTATGCGGCCGCTGCCTGCCGCCCGCGCCGCCGCGGTCCCAGCGCCAGGAATACCGGGATGACCGCGGCAGCATCCGCGGGCCCCGTCCTGTCGGACACGGCGGCCCGGGCGGCCGAACTGACCTCAGGCACCCAGTCAGCGGTCCGGACCGCCAGGGCAGCGGCAGCCGCCGGCGCGCGGAGGTCGGCGAGAAGCTTCACCGCCGCCTCACGGACCCGGCCATCGCGGCTCATCGACGCCGCGATACCCGCCAGGACATCGTCGGCGGCCAGCAGCGGCAGCCAGTCAGGCACCGCATCAAGTGGCGACTGCCTCCAGTAAGAGCGCCGTGCCAGTTCATCCAGGCGCAGCCACCCCGGCCCGCTCAGCCTGCCAAGCTGATCCGTGACACGCGCCGTCCTCACCGGATCGGCAGCGGTTACGGCATCGGCCAGCGCGTCGGTTAGAACCCGGCCCGCATCACCATTCATCCTGCCAGCGTGCCCGCCTCCGGCACCCGAAGTCACCTGAATTACCTCCGTCACCGATGGTGCGCGACGGCATCAAGAGGACCAAGCAGGGATCTCAGCGGTCTACTGTCCCCGCGCCAGCCTGGACAGGCCGACGAACACCGCCGTGTTACATGATCGGCGCCCGGCGGCAGCCGCCGGTGCTCATACTGGCGTGGTGCTGCTGCTCGTGCCCGCCGATCCGCTTCGCCCCCGCCGCGCGGACGGGCACTTCGCGCCGGAGGCCGCAGCCGCCAGGGACGCCGGCCACGACGTGGCCCTGGTCGACCACGACGCGCTGACAGAACCAGGCGGGGCCGGGCAGGCGGTAGCCCGGGTCCCCGGCGGCGCCGGGCCGGCGGTGTACCGTGGCTGGATGCTGGCCAGCACCCAGTACGCCGCCCTCGCTGACGCCCTCGCGGCCAAGGGCACGAGCCTGCGTACCAGTGCCGCTCAGTACCGCCAGGCCCATGAGCTGCCGGGCTGGTACCCGGCGCTGGCGCCGCTCACCCCGGCTGCCGCCTGGACGGCAGGCGACGCCGAGCAGGAGTTCCACGCGGCGTGCGCGCGTCTGGGCCCGGGCCCGGCGGTGCTCCGCGACTACGTCAAGTCGATGAAGCACTACTGGCACCAGGCCGCCTACATCTCGGACACTGCTGACCACGCCGCCGCGTGGAAGGTCGCGGCCCGGTTCCGCGAGCTGCGCGGGGAGGAGTTCACCGGCGGTTTTTCGTGCTGCGCCGGTTCGAGCAGTTCACCTCCGCGGAAGCCCGGACCTGGTGGGCGGGCGGGACCTACCGGCTGGTCACGGCGCACCCCGACACCCCCGGCGACCTGCCGCCGGACATCGGCCTGGCACCCTTCGCCCGGCTGATCGGCGAGCTCGCCCTGCCGTTCGTCACCGCGGATGTGGCCCTTCGCGCCGACGGGACCTGGCGGCTCGGTGCTTTTCCTAACCGGCGAACCCCATCCCCTCGCGTCGGGAGGAGCAGGAATCGATCTCTGGCCGCTGCGTTCTCCCGGGAGCGGGTGATCCGCCCGCTGCTGTTGTGAGGATATTCGCACGTTTGATATTGTGAGAATATCCTCACAGTAATGGTTGTGCGGATATTCTCACAACACGCGGAGGTGATGGCGGTGGCTCGCCGGACGGTCACGGTGCGCAGGCCGCGCGATATCGGCGACGCGATCCGCGTGGCGCGGGAAGCGCGCGGCATGTCGCAGGAGGAGCTGGCGGAGGCGAACGCCTACGACCGGTTTTACCTCAACCGGCTGGAGGCGGGGCGGACCACGGTGTACATCACGCGGCTGCTGCGGACGCTGAAGTCGCTTGGTATCACGCTCAGCGTTACTTTCGACGACGGCCGGCCAGGGGACGGCCGGGGAGGCTCTGATGGCTGAGCGGCTTGAGGTGCGCCTGCACGGGGAGCAGGTCGGCTGGATTTCCCGCGGTTCCCGCCGGGACCGCGTTGAGTTCGGGTGGACCGACGGGTACGAGCCCGGTCCCGTGACACTGACGGAGTCGTTCGGCGCTGTCCGGCGGGTAGCGCCGTCGGCTGCGGCGAGCAGTTTCTTCGGGGGATACGCGCTTGAGGGCCGCCAGCGGGAGCGGCTCACCCAGCGCCGCGGGATCAGCAATCCCACGGACCTGTATGCGATGCTCCGCGAGTTCGGCAGCTCGATCGCCGGGGCGGTAACGGTCAGCGACCCGCAGACGGCGCGGCGGACTCAGCCGCGCTACGAGCCGATCCGGGACGGCGAGATCATCGCCCGCCTGCGCCGGGCCGTTTCCGAAGGCGACCTGGGCTCCGATGACCAGAGCCGGTCGATGCTGGCGGGCTATCAGCCGAAGCTGCTGCTCGCCCGGTTCGGGGAGCAGTGGTACCTCCCCCGGGGACGTGCGCACTCCACGCACATCCTCAAGCCACGGCTGGAAGGACGTCCCGACGGGCTCGCGCGGGAGCACTACGGGCACGCGCTCGCCGCCGAGCTTGGGCTCGCGCGCTACCGGACGGAGATGGTCGGCAGCGGCGCGCGCCAGTACCTGGTCATCGAGCGCTACGACCGGTCGGTGGACGGCGAGACGGTCACGCTCATCCATCAGGAGGACGCCGCCCAGGCGCTCGGCCTGGACTGGGTCCATGATCACGCGAAGTTCCAGGACCCCCAGGTGCCGCGCGACTCCCGTCGGCTGAGCGCGTACCGGATCGCCGAGCTCCTCGGATCCCTCCAGGGCCAGGGGCAGCCGGTGGCGGATCTCCTGCGCAGGCTCACGTTCACGGTGCTGCTGGGCGACAATGACGCCCACGCCAAGAACCTCGCGATCTTGCATCTGCCCGGCCGCAGCGTGCTCACCGACGTCTACGACGCCGTCCCGAACCTCTTCCAGGAAGGTCGGATCGACTGCAACCTCGCACTGGCCATCGACGGCAGCTTCGACCACCGGCGCATCAGCGCCGCCCACCTGATCCGCGAAGCCGAGCAGTGGAACGCGCTGCCCGCAGGCGAGGCAGAACGGATCGTCACCACCACCCTGGCCGACTTCACCAAAGCGTTCGACCGGGTAACGGTCCCGTCAGGCGTTCCCGCGGCAGCAGTGGCGCAGCTCGCCTGGAACACCGAGCGCCTGCAGTCCGGCGCGGAAATCGGCGAACGGCCAACCGGATACCGTCGGCGGCACAGCCGTCCCTGATAACACCGTCAAAACCACCGATGCTCCGCCGCTACGAGGCCAGCGCCCCCAGCGCACGAGTGTGTCGCTGCTGCGGCCGCATCATGGACAACGCGTCGTTACCCAGAGCCAGGGAAACGCTTGAACATGCCGTGGACGACGGGCTGATCGACGAGAAGGACAACCCGGCCAGCAAGGTGCCCAAGCCCCGCCGCCTGCCACGCGTGCCCGTCGCGGTCCCGGTCCGGCGGCGGTCCCCGGTGCGGCCGAAGTATGGTCCGGCTGGGTCGGGATTGCGCAGCAGCGGGCAGGGCTGCGGATACTGCCCGGGATGGTTATGGTGGGG
>DAHWEX010000253.1 GCA_027326205.1 Actinomycetota bacterium | reverse complement strand
ACCGGACCGCGTGACGATCGGAGGATGTCATGCATGTCGCCAGGCTGCAGATATCTGGCGTGCGTGGTTTCTACGGCGAGCGTGCCGTGGACCTCGATCTGACCCGGCCGGACGGGTCGCTGGCGGGCTGGACCGTGCTCGCCGGCCGGAACGCATCCGGGAAGTCCACGTTCTTGCAATCGCTAGCGCTGGCGCTGTCAGGCCCCCGATCAACTGGCTTCATCCCCAACCTCGCCGACTGGATGAGCAGAGGTGTTGCGCGGGCTGAGATTAGAGCGACACTCCGCGTCTCTGATGAGGATTATTCTCAGCAGCCTACGCTGCTCTCTCATATGGAGTCGGTTCACCAGGTATGGATGAGCTTTATCCGGCCCGACGGAGTCCCGCAGTTCGATGACTATGCCATCGAACCAGAGATCCAGGGAGAGGGCCTCGACTCACTGTCGGGGTCACGCAGCGTAGACGCCGTCCGGCCGGGAACGTCGGGCTGGTTCTACACCGGATACGGCCCCTTCCGGCACCTGGGAAGCAGCACGACGCGACGCTCCAGCCATTCCAGCCAGTCGAGGCTGGCGAAGCAGGTGTCTTCGCTTTTCGATGAGACCGTGGCACTGGCTGACGCCATCGACTGGCTGGTGGACCAGCATCTGCTTCGGCTGGAAAATCGCCCGGGCGCAGATCATCTGCTTGATGTCGTGACGACGCTACTCAGTGATGGATTGCTGCCGGACGGCTTCGAAGTCCGCCGGGTCGATTCGGACGGGCTCTGGGTGCGCAATGAAAGCGCAGAATTCCCGCTCCGCGAGATGAGTGACGGGTACCGAGCCATCACCGCCTTGGTGGTTGATATCGTGCGCCAGTTGTCCACCGCGTATAAGCAGCTTTCAATGCGGGCGGACAACGGTATTCCCACGCTTCCCTACTCGGGCGTGGTCCTCATCGACGAGGTGGATGCTCACCTGCACGTGAGCTGGCAGCAGAAGATCGGCACGTGGCTCAAGAGCCACTTTCCGCGGATTCAGTTCATCGTCTCGACCCACAGCCCGTACATCTGCCAGAGCGCCGACCCTGGCGGCTTGATCTTGCTGCCGGGGCCGCGCGAGCGCCGCCCGCCCAGGGTCGTCGGGCAAGACCTCTACCAGCGGGTGGTCTTCGGCAGCGGCGACGACGCCATCCTGAGTGAGTTGTTCGGCGTGGACACGCCTTACTCTGCCGCAGCCGGGATGATGCGAGAGCGACTCGGTGACCTGGAGATCAAGGTGCTCGACGGAACGGCCTCGGTCGCGGTTCACCGGGCAGGTTGCCGGCGAGACATGGTTGCCGACGAGACATGAAGGGCACCGGGAATGAGCAGCAACGAGACAGCGGCATCAGGCAGCGGCAGCGCCGCGCGCAAGGCCGGGTCCCTGCCGTTCGACATCACCGTGGCGCACCAGGCCCGCGTTTACGACTACATGCTTGGCGGCATGGACAACTACGCCGCCGACCGGGCAGCCGCCGAGGCGACGATTAAGGTCAACCCTGAGCTGGTCCCCAGCGCCCACGCGAACCGCGCGTTCCTCGGCCGGGTGATCCGGTACCTCGCCGCGGAGGCGGGGGTCCGGCAGTTCCTCGACATCGGGACCGGCATCCCGACGGCGGGCAACACCCACCAGATCGCCCAGGAGGTCGCCCCGGAGTCCCACGTCGTTTACGTGGACTACGACCCGGTCGTCCTCGCCCATGCCCGGGCGCTGCTGAACAGCCACGAAGCGGGCGCCACCGAGTACATCGACTCCGACCTCCGCGACACCCGGACAATCCTTGAGCAGGCCGCCGAACTGCTGGACTTCACCAAGCCCGTGGCGGTCACCCTCATCTCGATCCTGCACGCGATACCGGACGGCGACGACCCGTACGCGATCGTGGCCAGGCTGCTCGGTGCCGTGCCGCCCGGCAGCTACCTGGCCATCTCGCACATGGGGTCGGACCTCATGGCTCCCGAGACACTGCGGGAGATGGATGAAATATGGAAGCGCACCAGCCGGCAGCAGTACACCCCCCGCCGCCGCGAGCAGGTGGCACGGTTCTTCGACGGCACGGACCTGGTCGCCCCGGGGCTGGTCCGGGTCGAGGAATGGCGCCCCGAACCGGGGACGGGCACCGCGCGCAGGTCCATCATGTGGTCGGCAGTCGGCCGCAAGCCCTGAGAGCCGGGGCTGACCTCCGGCAGCAAGTGAAGCGCGGCATCCCGGCCAGGCGTAGTCGGTTCTCACCACGCCCGCTGAGCACGGGCTGAATTTCGCTGCCAACCTTTTCGGCGGGACCGGCCTCTGGACGAGTATGACCACCGAAAGCTGGAGGCAATGAGTCGCCCCGAAGAAGAGGAGTACCCAGAGTTCGTCGCGAGCCGCGCGGCTTCGCTGCACCGCACCGCGTATCTGCTCTGCGGCGACTGGCACCTGGCCAGCGACCTGGTACAGGAGACGTTTGTCCTGACCTTCCGCCACTGGCGGCGGGTACAGCGGGCGGACAACCAGAACGCCTATGTCCGACGCATCCTGGTCAACGAGTTCAACCGGCACTGGCAGCGCTACGGCGGCCTGCCCGCGCACGCCGAGACTGACCGCCTGGCGGTCGCCGTCCCCGACATCTCTGACGAGGTTGTCAACCGCGCCGAGTTGCTGCGCGCGCTGTTGACCCTCCCGGCCCGGCAGCGGGCCACCGTCGTCCTTCGCTACCTGGAGGGGATGAGCGAGCGGGAAACCGCTGCAGTCATGCGGTGCAGCGAAGGCACCGTGAAGAGCCAGAGCGCCCGGGCGCTGAACACGCTCAGCGGCTGCCTGAAGTACAAGGAGTCCCCACTATGAATTCCCCGACTGAACAGCATCTGGGCGCGGCGTTCCGTGACCTGGTCGCGGAACAGCCCTTCATCCCGGACGCAGCAGCTATCGCGCACCGCGCCCGCCAGGACCGCCGGCGTCACCGGATCGTCCGGGCCGGCATCGGGGCCGGCGTAGTCGCGGCGGCGGTGGCCGTCGGCGTGGCCAGCACCGTTCCGTCCGCGCCGGCCAGAACGGCTGAGGCCGCCGGCGCGCACGCGTCGAAGGCCCAGCCGTCGAAGGCCCAGCCGTCTGTCTCCCCGGCCGGGTCGACCGGCACCAAACCGTCGCTCATGACGCTGGCCGCCGACGTGGCCGCCGAGCCGCGGCCGGCCGGCGACGCCACGCTCATCGAACGCGAGACAGCCCTCGCGGGCCACGCGACCATCAAGGTCTGGGACCTGTACACCGACGACGGCCGGTGCTTCTTCTCGCAGACAAAAGCCGGGCTACCGGCCCAGGTGCAGGCGGACAACAACCAGGGCGACGGCATGTTCGGCCGGGAGATCGCCGCGGCTATCTACGCGGTGACCGGCAACCTGGACACCGCCGCGCTGAAGATGGCCTGGGCCGCCGACACGACCCCGGTCCCGGGCTGGCTCTCGGCACAGCTCAAGAACATATCGGCCGGCGGGCTGCAGATCGACAACTACGTCTGGGAGAGCAGTGAGGACGCACTGATCGCGGGTTCAGGTAACCCCCAGGTGCGGGCGGGCGTGCTGCGCCTGGTGTCCGTGCTGCCCGGCATCAGCGTGGTCCGCGGTACCGTTGACGGCCAGCCCACGCTCACCCTCACCGCCGGCGCGGCCGAGTTGGGGCTGTCGGGGGTCGACAAGGCCGACCCCAAGGTCGCAACCGGGGTGCCCTATCAGGAAGCGATCACCATCAACGCCGACACCGGCGTTCCGCTGAAGTTCGTCGGCGGGCCGGCCGGCCAGGCCGGCATCACAGTCACCTACGTGGTGACCCGGGTCAACCTGGCCGACATCGCCGTCGGCAAGTTCTGACCGGCCGCACCGGCTAGCGATCCCCGGCCAGACCGCATCCTGGCCGGGGATCGTCGCTTGCCGACCCCCGTGGCTGGGAGACCAGTGCATGCTCGGCATGAACTCAGGCTCGCAGACCACGCGCAACCTGCTGCGGGAACGGGAGTGCACCCTGAACCTGCCGTCGGCTGACCTGGCGGCCGCCGTCGACCGGCTGGCCCTGCTGTCCGG
>DAHWEX010000395.1 GCA_027326205.1 Actinomycetota bacterium | reverse complement strand
CCGCGCTGCTGCTGCGGCACCAGCGGCGCTACCTGGGCACCGGGCAGGCGGTCACGACGCCCGCGGCGGACGGGTACCCGATTTGACCGGCCGCCGTACTCGGTTACCTCCGGCGATGTCGGCTGACCTGTCGCGTGCCGCCCCGGCGGCTAGACGGGGGCTGCCAGCGAGAGGGCGAACTGGCCTTCCGGGTCCGTCCACCAGGAGCGCAGTTCCAGGCCGGCCGCCGCCAGTTCCGCGCGGACCCCGGCCTCCCGGAACTTGGCCGACACCTCGGTGCGCATCTCCTCGCCCGCCGCGAAGTCGACCGTCAGGCCGATATCGCGGACGGTGACCGACTGCGCGGACCGCGCCCGCAGCCGCATCTCGATCCACTCGTGCGCGGCGTCCCAGACGGCGACGTGCTCGAAGGCGTCCGGGTCGAAGTCCGCGCCGAGTTCGGCGTTCAGCACGGAGAGCACGTTCTTGTTGAACGCCGCGGTCACCCCGGCCTCGTCGTCGTAGGCGGCGACCAGCACCGCCGGGTCCTTGACCAGGTCCGTGCCGAGCAGGAACCGGTCGCCGGGAGTCAGCCGTTCCCGCACCCGGCGCAGGAACACGCCCCGCTCGGCGGGCACCATGTTGCCGATCGTCGACCCGAGGAACGCGACGAGCCGGGTCACGTCCCCGTCGGGGCTGGCCGGGATGCCGAGGTCAGCGCCGAAGTCGGCGACGACCGCGTGCACGATGAGCCCCGGGTAGTCGGCCGCGAGGGCGTCGCCGGCCGCGGCGAGGGCCGACTCGCTCACGTCGACCGGCACGTAGCCGCGCAGCGTCCCCTCGCTTCGCAGCGCCGACAGCAGCAGGCGGGTCTTCTCCGAGGAGCCGGAGCCCAGTTCGATCAGCGTCGCGGCCCGGGTGCGGGCGGCGATCTCCGGCGCGACCTGGAGCAGGATGGAGCGCTCGGCCCTGGTCGGGTAGTACTCGGGCAGTTCGGTGATCTTCTCGAAGAGCGCGCTGCCCTGCGCGTCGTAGAACCATTTCGGCGGCAGCGACTTGGGCGTGGCGCTGAGCCCGGCGCGGGCGTCGGCCCGCAGGGACGCGGCCCGGTAGTCGGCCGGCAGCCGGTTCTCGATCGTCGTCATCAGGTGAGGATCCCTTCGGTGCTGACGTCACTGTCGGTAAGCGGCCGGACGCTCGTCTCGAGTGCCGACGCGGTAAGCAGGTGCCGGTCGGGCACCGCGGCCCAGCCGGGTTCGTCGTCGAACGGCTCAGAGGCGACCACCACGGACTCGCCGTCCGCGCGGTACCAGAGCGTGTCGCCGCAGGCGGTAGCCGCGATCGAGTGCCCGTCGGTGACCAGGAAGTTGAACCGGCCGGTCCCGCCGCCCGCCTCGACGGCCCCGATCGTCCCGGCCAGCGCGGTGCCCATCGGCTGCCCCGCCCGCAGGCGCTCAAACACAAGCGCCCACAGGAAGGCGGAATCGACCATCGCGTCCATGGAGAGCAGGGTCGCGGCCCCCGGGGCAAGTCCCGCCGCCGCGGCGGGCCAGCCGTCCAGCCGGCCGTTGTGGCTGAACAGCCAGGGGCCACCGCCGAACGGCGCGGCCGCGGCCTCGCCGAGCGCGCTGCCCTCGGTGGCGGAGCGCACCGCCGCGAGGACCGCACCGGACCGCGTCACCCGTGCCAGGTCGGGCAGCGACGGGTCGCCCCAGATCGGCACCGCCCGCCGGTACCGGGCGGGGACCGGGTCACCGTCCGCGTACCAGCCGATCCCGAACCCGTCGGCGTTCACCGTCCCGTGCCGCTGCCGCCGTGGCGCCCACGCCTGCCGGTACAGCGAGTGCGGCGGGTCGGTCAGCAGCGACCGCAGCGGCGCCGGCGGCCCGAGGTAGGCGAGATGGCGGCACATCAGGCAGGCTCCCCGGTCCCTGAGTGCCCGTGCCTGACGTGCGGCCCGCGTCCGGTGTGCCCGGCCGGCCGTGCGGCGCGCGATACGACGAAGCCTGCTTTCATCGCGCGTCGCGGGCCGTGCGGAAGCCGGCGAAGATCTGCCGCCTGACCGGGTAGTCCCAGTTCCGGAACGTCCCCCGGCAGGCGACCGGGGACACCCCGAACGCGCCGCCCCGCAGCACCTTGTACTCGGGGCCGAAGAACACCTCCGAGTACTCCTTGTACGGCCACGCGGTGAACCCCGGGTACGGCAGGAAGTCGGAACTCGTCCACTCCCACACGTCGCCGACCAGTTGCCGCGCCCCGCACGGGGCCGCGCCGCCCGGGTAGGACCCGGCGAGCGCGGGCCGCAGGTGCCGCTGCCCGAGGTTGGCCCGGTCCGGCGTCCACGGGGCGTCGCCCCACGGGTACCGGCGAGACCGCCCGGTGGCCGGGTCCCAGCGCGCCGCCTTCTCCCACTCGGCCTCGGTCGGCAGCCGGCGCCGTGCCCACCGGGCGTAGGCGTCGGCCTCGTACCAGCAGACGTGCAGCACGGGCTCGTCCGGGACGACCGGTTCCGTCACCCCGAACGAGGTCCGCAGCCACTCGCCGTCCCAGTTCCAGAACAGCGGGGCGGTCAGCCCCGCGCGCTGCCGGTGCGCCCAGCCGTCCGCCGACCACAGCCGGGGGTCGTCGTAGCCGCCGGCGGCGATGAACTCCGCGTACGCGGCGCTGGTGACCGGCGTGGTGTCCAGCCAGAAGCCGGGGACGTCCACGGCGTGCGCGGGCCGCTCGTTGTCCAGCGCCCACGGCTCCGCCGACGTGCCCATGGTGAACGGGCCGCCGGGCACCAGCACCTCGGCGGGCAGCGCGGCCGCGTCGGCGGGCGCGGGCGGCGGCGGGGGAGCGGAAAGCACCGCGGGCCCTGACCTCAGCTGGTGGGTGGCGAGCATGGTCTCGTCGTGCTGGGCCTCGTGCTGGGCGATCATGCCGAACGCGAACCCGGCCCCGGCCTCGGTGAGGCTGGCGCCGAAGCCGTTCAGCGCCCCGGCCGGCAGCGCGGTCCGCTCGATGACGTCGAGCGTCCGGCCGCGTACCTCGTGGCCGTAGCGGCGCGCCTGCGCCGGGGTGAGCAGCGGGAGCGTGGGCCGCGCGGCCCGCGGGTGCTCGAACGCGTCGTACAGCGGGTCGATCTCCGGGTGCATGGGCTCGCGCCCGCCGACCTCCCGTAGCAGCCACAGTTCCTCCTGGTTGGCTACGTGCGCGAGGTCCCAGACCAGCGGCGACATGAGCGGTGAGTGCTGCTTCACCAGGTCGGCGTCGTCCACGGCGGTGGTGAGCAGCGTGGTCCTGTCCCTGGCCGCGGTGAGCTCGGCGGCGGCCAGCGACCGCAGCGCCTCGACGGACGATGTGCCGCCGGGCGCGGCGCCAGCGGGCTGAGATCCGGTGGGGTTCGACATAAGGAACGCGGCGAGGCCGTTTCTGCCGACGGGCAGCGGAACACCGCCGCTCCTCCTTTCAGTAGCCGCTACTGCTTCGTTCGGGTAGTCGGTACAGGTGGATTCAGGAGCGGGATTCCTCCAGCAGGTCGTCGGCTGGGCAGCGGTCCCGGCTCACGTACTGGTCGGCGAAGGCATCGACGGCCGCCGTGATCTCGCCCGGGACCGCCATGCGGTCGAGGACTTCCCTGGCGACGGCGAAGCACTCCCTGCTGGCCCGGCTGATCGCCGGGTCGGCGGGCCCGCGCCGGGCCGCGCGCGCCCAGGG
>DAHWEX010000363.1 GCA_027326205.1 Actinomycetota bacterium | reverse complement strand
CGACGAGTTCCGCGGCCGGGTGAACGCGGCGGACTTCCTGGTCGGCACGGGCGGCGGGGAACTCGGCTCGCTGGAGGCCGGCCTGGTCGGCTCGCTGACGACCCCGGTGATCAGCGCGCTCGGCGGCGGCCTGCTGACCGTCGCCGGCGTCGTGGTCATCGCCGCCGCGATCCCCGGCTTCCGCCGGTACCGGCCCCCGGTGACAGCTCAGGAACCCGAGACGGCCGCCACGGCCGCATAACTGGCAGGCGACCGCAGTGCGTCTCCGGCCCGGCCGCCTCGCAGTCGCCGAGGCGGCCGGGCCGGACGCACTACACGCGGATAAGCGGCAGCCCCGCATCCAGCTTCGCGATGTCGTCTGGATCTGACGTGATCACGGACGCGTGCAGCCGGGCCGCGAGCACGGCGACATGGGCATCAGCCACGTCGGTCGTGCCCGACTGCCGCAGCAGTTCTCCCACCCGCTTGGCGTCCTCGTGGGTGAGGGGCGCCTCGGCCAGTCCCGGATTGCGAAGTACGCGGGACAGGACCGCCTGCCGCGAACCGTCCCGCCAGACCTGGGCGAGCACGACCGAAGGCAGCACCAATTCGATCCTGCTGCCGAAAGCTTCTTCGACTAGTACCGTGACCCTGCGATCGCGCTTCTCATAAGCGATGAGGGCTCCGGCATCAAGCACGTACTGCCGCCGAACACGTGTCTCAGTCATCGTTATCGCCGTCCAGCCCAAGGACTGACCTTGCCCAGGCCCTGTCTTCGTCGGTCACGCCCGCCTCCGCGGACAGTTCGCTGGCCAGCTGGTGAGCTATGGTCCAGCGCGCTTCCTCACGCGCCGCATGGACCATCCAGGCCGAGGCGGAAAGGCCAGCGGCCTTCGCCGCGGCCTCGATGAGCGCGCGATCGTCGGACGTCATGCTGATGGACATGCGCTCCTGTGATCCGCTCATGGGAACGATCATAACTGCCTGCAGCATGAAGTTATTAACCCTCCTTAGGGTGAGCCGTCGTTGCGAGTACCAGTCACGACCATAGTCGACCATTTGACGCCGAAGGGCATCTTTAAGGGATGTCGCCAGACGAGGGCGGACGCCACCCGCCTCATGCGGCCCGCATGGCGTTAAGCGCGAAGCACGGTCCCGTTTGGGATAATCGGCAGCGGCAGCGGGCGGACGCGATTGCTTTCGGCGGCCGGATCACCTGACTGTGGATCTTCCGGAAATTGCGCTTCTCGCAGTAGGATTTGCTGATATGTCGACGCATTTTCGAGTAACCTACGCCACCTTGTCGGCCGACAACGAAGAGTTGCACGCCGCCTACGAGTCCGGGCTGCGGCTCGCGCGGAGCTGGCTCGGCGCCACCGTTCCCGCCTATATCGACGGGCAGCCGCGCGACGGCGGGAAGCTGTTCACCGTGACCAGCCCCGGGGACCTCTCGCTGACGCTCTGCCAGGTGCACTCCTCGACCGCAGACGACGTCGAGGACGCCGTGCGGGCGGCCGCGCGGGCGGCGCGGCGGTGGGCGCGCACCCCCTGGCCGGAACGGGTCGCCGTGCTCCGGGCCGCGGCGGACCTGATCAGCGAGCGGTCCAACGAGCTCGCGGCGCTGATGAGCCTGGAGGTCGGCAAGAACCGGCTTGAGGCGCTCGGCGACGTCGAGGAGGCCGCCGACCTCATCCGCTACTACTGCCAGCAGGTCACCGACCACGACGGGTTCACCGCCCCGATGGGCACGCTGAACCCGCGCGAGAAGAACACCAGCGTGCTGCGCCCCTACGGCGTGTGGGCCGTGATCAGCCCGTTCAACTTCCCCATGGCCCTGGCCGCGGGGCCCGCCGGCGCCGCCCTCGTGGCCGGGAACACGGTCATCCTCAAGCCGTCGCCGCAAGGGTCGTTCACCGCCGCCAAGCTGTACGAGTGCTTCCGCGACGCGGGCCTGCCGGCCGGGGTTTTCCAGTTCCTGCCCGGCGGCGACGAGGCCGGGGCGGCCCTGGTCGCCCACCCGGGGGTGAACGGGCTGACGTTCACCGGCTCTTACGCGGTCGGCATGTCGATCTACCGGCAGTTCGCCGGCCCCTACCCCAAGCCGCTCGTCTGCGAGATGGGCGGCAAGAACCCGGCGATCGTCTCCGGGCGCGCCGACCTGGACATGGCGGCGGCCGGGGTGGCGCGGTCCGCGTTCGGGCTGTCGGGGCAGAAGTGCTCCGCCTGCTCGCGGGCCTACGTCCAGCGCGACGTGCTCGCGGACTTCACCGCGAAGCTCGCCGAGCGCGCCGGGGCCCTCGCGGTCGGCGACCCGACGTCGCGGGACGCCTACCTCGGGCCGGTCATCGACGCCGCGGCGGTGGCCCGGTTCGAGCGGGCCGTCGCCCATGCCAGGGCCCATGGCGAGGTCGTCGCGGGCGGGACGGTGCTGCGTGGCGTCGGCGCGCTCCCCGACGGCTACTACCTCGCGCCCACCGTGGTCACCGGGCTGCCCGCCGATGACTGGATCTTCCGCGACGAGCTGTTCGTGCCCCTGGTCGCCGTCGCGCCCTACGACACCCTCGACGAGGCCCTGCGGCTGGCCAACGACACCGACCTCGGGCTGACCGCGGGATTCTTCTCGGCCGACCCCGCGGAGGTCGCGGAGTTCCTCGAGGAGATCGAGGCGGGTGTCGTCTACGTCAACCGGCCCGCCGGGGCAACCACCGGCGCGTGGCCGGGGGTTCAGCCGTTCGGCGGCTGGAAAGGCTCAGGAGGCGCCGGCAAGGCCGGCGGCGGCCTCTACTACGTGCAACAGTACCTGCGAGAGCAGTCCAGGACGGTGGTCTCTTGAACGCGTGGCTTGACCCTTCACGACCGGTTCCCGACGTGCGGACGCCGCTGCCCGGCCCGGTCGGGCAGGCGGTCATCGACCGGGACCTCGCGGTTACCAGCAGGTCGCTGCCGCGCGCCTACCCCCTGGTGCCGCGCCGCGCGCTCGGCTCGGTCGTCGAGGACGCGGACGGCAACCTGTTCCTCGACTGCAACGCCGGCATCGCCGTGACGTCGACCGGGCACTGCCACCCGCGGGTCGTGGCCGCCGTGACCGCGCAGGCCGCCGACCTGCTGCACTACTCGGCGAGCGACTTCTACCTGCCGGTCTACTCGCGGATGTGCGCCGCGCTGGCCGAGACGGCGCCGATCCCCGGGCCGGTGCGGGTGTTCCTCACCAACTCCGGGGCCGAGGCCGTCGAGGGGGCGCTCAAGCTCGCCAGGTACGCGACCGGGCGGCCGCAGGTGATCAGCTTCTTCGGCGCGTTCCACGGGCGCACCTACGGGGCGATGACGCTCACGGCGTCGAAGGCCAAGTACCACCAGGGGTTCGGGCCGCTCGTCCCCGGCGTGCTGCACGCGCCGTACGCGTTCAACCGGGTGGATCCCGCGAGCGGGGCGCGGTCGCACGACCCCGAGGAGACGTTCGACTACCTGGAGAACACGCTCTTCCGCTACCAGGTCCCGCCATCGGAGGTGGCGGCCATCTTCGTCGAGCCGGTGCAGGGCGAGGGCGGGTACCTCGTCCCGCCCGCGGCGTGGCTCATCCGGCTGCGCGAACTGTGCGACCGGCACGGCATCCTGCTCGTCGCGGACGAGGTGCAGTCCGGCATGGGCCGCACCGGGCGGATGTGGGCCGTCGAGCACTCCGGCGTCCACCCCGACGTGCTGATCAGCGCGAAGGGACTCGCCTCCGGGCTGCCGCTGGGCGCCTTCATGGCGCGGGCGCCGCTGATGGAGCGGTGGGGGGCGGGGGCACACGGCTCCACCTACGGCGGCTCCCCCGTGCCGTGCGCCGCCGGGCTGGCCACCCTGGAGGTCATCGAGTCCGAGGGGCTGCTGGCGAACGCGGCCGCGCGGGGCGAGTTCCTGCTCGACGGGCTGCGCGAGCTGTGGCGCGCCCACCCGGACGTCATCACCGACGTGCGCGGCGTGGGGCTGATGATCGGCATCGAGGTCAGGACCCCGGAGCTGGCCGAGGCCGTGCAGCGGCGGGCGTTCGAGCGGGGGCTGCTCGTGCTGGAGTGCGGCGAGCGCTCCATCCGCGTCTCCCCGCCCCTGGTGATCACCGCCGGGCAGACCGCCACCGCCCTGAAGATCCTCGCCGAGGTCTTCGGCGCGGTCCGCTAGCCCGAACGGCACCAGCGCCTCGCCGCGGGTCCCCGTCTCCTCCCCCCGCGAGAACGCAGGTGGATGTCCCGTTGGCGCCGCCAACGGGACATCCACGCGCGGCGGACAGCGGCAGCGGCGCAGCGCGCGGGCGCGGGTGTTACTTCTGGATGTAGAACAGGCGCTTGTTGACGAACTCGTCGATGCCCAGCGGGCCGAGCTCGCGGCCGAAGCCGGAGCGCTTGGTGCCGCCGAACGGGAGGTCGGCGCCCTCGCCCGCGGGGGTGTTGACGTTGGCCATGCCCACCTCGAGCTGCTCGGCGACCTGCGTCGCGCGCTCCTCGTCGGCCGACCACACCGCGCCGCCGAGGCCGAAGTCGACCACGTTGGCGAGCGCGACCGCCTCCTCGTCGCTGCTGACCTTGTAGACGACCGCGACCGGGCCGAACAGCTCCTCCTTGTAGGCGCGCATCTCCGGGGTGACGCCGGTGAGCACGGCCGGGGCGAAGTACGCGCCCGCCTCCCCCGCCAGCGTGCCGCCGACGTGCAGGGTCGCGCCCTTCGCCACGGCGTCCCGCACCTGGGCGAGGAGGTTCTCCGCCGCCTTGCGGGAGACCATCGGGCTGTAGGCGTCGTCGGAGTCGTCGCCCGCCGCGCGCGGGGTCATCGCCGTGGCCCGCTTGACCAGGGCGGCCACGAAGTCGTCGTAGACGTTGTCCATGACGATCATCCGCTTGTTGGAGTTGCAGGCCTGGCCCACGTTCTCCATGCGGGTGCCCCACGCGGTGTCGGCCGCCGCCTCGACGTCGGGGGTGTCGAGGATGATGTACGGGTCGGAGCCGCCGAGCTCGAGGACGACCTTCTTCAGGTGGCGGCCGGCCTGGGCCGCGACCACGGTGCCGGCCCGCTCGGAGCCGGTGAGCGACACGCCGCGCAGCCTCGGGTCGGCGATCATGTCGGCGACCTGCTCGTGGGTCGCGAAGATGTTGGTGTAGACGCCCTCGGGCACGCCGGCGTCCTCCATGATCTGCGCGATCGCCAGCGCGGAGGTCGGGCAGTTCTCCGCGTGCTTGACGATGACCGTGTTGCCGACCATCAGGGCGGGCGCCGCGAACCGGGCGACCTGGTAGTACGGGTAGTTCCACGGCATCACGCCGAGCACCGGGCCGACCGGGAGGTACTCCACGCGGGCGGCGTCGTGACCGGGCAGCGGCTTGTCGGCGAGCAGCGCCGGGCCGTTGTCCGCGTAGTAGTCGAAGATCGCGGTGCAGAACTCGGCCTCGCCGACGGCCTGCGCGGGCCGCTTGCCCATCTCCTTGGTGATCAGGGCGGCCAGGTCGGCGGCCCGCTCGGTGAACAGCTCCGCGACCCGCGCCGTGATGGCGGCGCGCTCGGCGACCGGGCGCTTCTTCCACGCGGAGAACGCGGCCGTCGCGGCGGCGAGCGCCCGCTCCACCTCGGCGTCGGTCGCGAAGGGGAACGCCTCGGCCACCTCGCCGGTCGCCGGATCCGTTACCTGGTACGGCGGCGTCTGAGTCATACCTGCTCCCGGTGTTGCTACGGAAAAAATCTTGTGAGAACACGTTACGGGAGCCAAGTTTCCCAGCCCAGGGGTGCCTCCCCTAGTCCGCCGCGGCGGCCGGGCAGACGCCGAGACGACACTAGAGATTAGTTGTTCGTTAACTTGAACTCTTCGTCTTTAGGGGAGTAGGTTGGGTCATGTGACCGACTCCGACCCGCTGGCCACCGCCGATGGCCTGCCCAGTGCCGATGCGCTGCGCAGGGCCGGGCTGCGGGTGACGGCGGTGCGCGTCGCGCTGCTTGAAACCGTCCGCTCCGGGGATCACCTGGGCGTCGAGGCGGTCGCCGCCGGGGTCCGTGGCCGGGTGGGCCACGTGTCCCTGCAGGCGGTGTACGAGGCGCTGCACGCCCTCGGCGCGGCCGGACTGGTGCGCCGCATCGAGCCGGCCGGCGGCACGCCCCGGTTCGAGGGGCGCGTCGGCGACAACCATCACCATCTCGTCTGCCGGTCGTGCGGCGTCGTCGCCGACGTCGACTGCGCGGTCGGCGAGGCACCGTGCCTGGCCCCGGCCGATGACCGCGGCTTCACCCTCAGTGAAGCCGAAGTGATCTACTGGGGCCTGTGCGCAGAGTGTTCCACTGAACACCACTAGTTCCGGAGGGATTCCCATGGCTGAGAACCATGATCCGATCATTGCCGACGGCGAGGGCCCGGAGGCCGCGGAGCAGACCGCGGGGGCGGGCGCGGAGGGCGGCTGCCCCGTCATCCACGGCCGGGTGCACCCGACCCAGGGTGACGCGAACAGCCAGTGGTGGCCCAACCGGCTTAACCTGCGGATCCTGGCCAAGAACCCGGTTGCCACCGACCCGTACCACGGGGAGCTCGACTACGCCGCGGCGTTCAAGACCCTCGACCTGGCGGCCGTGAAGGCCGACATCGCGGCGCTGCTGACCGACTCCAAGCCCTGGTGGCCGGCCGACTTCGGCAGCTACGCGGGCCTGTTCGTCCGGATGGCATGGCACAGCGCGGGCACGTACCGGGTGAGCGACGGCCGCGGCGGCGGCGGCACCGGCCAGCAGCGGTTCGCGCCGCTGAACAGCTGGCCGGACAACGTGAGCCTGGACAAGGCCCGGCGGCTGCTGTGGCCGGTCAAGAAGAAGTACGGCAAGAAGCTCTCCTGGGCCGACCTGATCATCCTGGCCGGCAACGTGGGGATGGAGGCGGGCGGCTTCAAGACGTTCGGCTTCGGCGGCGGCCGCGCGGACGTCTACGAGGCGGACGCGGACGTGTACT
>DAHWEX010000350.1 GCA_027326205.1 Actinomycetota bacterium | reverse complement strand
GCGCTACATCAAGCGGTCGGGCGGCGAGTTGCGCGTCGGCGCGCTCGCCCGGCACGCGGACCTGCTGTCGTCGCCGCTGGCCGGCGAGCACTTCGCGATCCTGCACGACGCGGAGCGGGTGATCGCGGACCCTGTCGTCCGGAACTGGGGCACGATCGGCGGGTCCCTCTGCCAGGCCGACCCGTCGGAAGACCTGTCCGCCGCGTTCGCCGCGCTGAAGGGTTCGATGATCGTGCACGGCCCCGGCGGCAGCCGGGAGGTACCGGCCCGGGCTTTTCACGCCGGCCCGTTCGAGACCGTCGTGGGGCCTGCTGAGCTGCTGACCGAGATCAGGCTGCCGATCAGGCCGGGGATCGGCAGCGCGTACCTGAAGGTGATGCGCCGGGCGGGCGACTGGCCGATCGGCGCTGCCGGCGCGGCCCTCTGGCTGGCCGACGGCGTCATCGCGGACGCCGGCCTCGGCCTGGCCGCGGTCGGCGCGGCGCACTTCGTCGCGGCCGAGGCGGAGGAGTACCTGCGCGGCCGGCCCGCCGAGGACCGGGTGCTCGCCAGGGCGGGCGAGATCGCGGCGGAGCACTGCCGCCCGGGCGCGGACCAGCGCGGGCCAGTGGAGTACAAGCGGCACCTGGCCGGCGAGCTCACCACCCGGGTGCTCCGCACCGCCGTCCGCCGGGCCTTGGCGGCGGCGCCGTGAAGATCACCGTCACCGTCAACGCGGCCGACTACACGCGGGACGTGGAGCCGCGCCTGCTGCTCATCCACTTCCTGCGCGACGACCTGGGTCTCACCGGCTCGCACTGGGGCTGCGACACGTCCAACTGCGGCGCCTGCGTGGTCTGGCTGAACGAGACACCGGTCAAGTCCTGCACGGTCCTCGCGGTCATGGCCGACGGGCAGCGGGTCAACACGGTGGAAGGCCTCGCGACTCCCGCCCGCCTCGACCCGGTCCAGGAGGCCTTCGCCGCCTGCCACGGGCTGCAGTGCGGCTTCTGCACGCCCGGCATGATGATGACCGCGCGCTGGCTGCTCGACAACAACCCGGACCCCACCGAGGCGGAGGTCCGCGAGGCCATCTCCGGCCAGGTCTGCCGCTGCACCGGATACGAAAACATCGTCAAGTCCGTCCTGTGGGCCGCCCGCCGCGAAAGCGGCGGCGCAGGCGCCGTCCCGGGGCTCCGCCCCGGCGAGGGGCTTACGGGGGAGGGACTCCCCCGTGCTTAGGGGATCCCCGGGAGCATCCCCCGCAAGCAGCGGACCGGAACCCCTGCCACCGGAAACGCACCCGGCGCCGCAGGCGCCGTCCCGGGCGCTGCCCGGCGAGGGGGTTACGGGGGAGGGACTCCCCCGTGATTTGGGGGGTCCCCGGGGGGATCACTCCCCCGGGAAAGTTACAGCCTACGGGTCGCTCCCGCGCAAGGAGGACGCGCGGTTCATCCGGGGGCGGGGGACCTTCCTCGACGACATCGCGCTGCCCGGCATGCTGCACGGCGCGGTCCTGCGCAGTCCGCTCGCGCACGCCAGGATTCTCGCCGTCGACGCCAGCGCCGCCCGCGCCCACCCGAAGGTCGTGACCGTGCTCACCGGCGAGGACCTGGACCGGCGGGGCATGGCATGGCTGCCCACGCTGTTCGGCGACGTGCAGGCGGTGCTCGCCACCGACAAGGTGCGCTTCCAGGGGCAGGAGATCGCGTTCGTGGTGGCGACCGACCGCTACGCGGCCCGGGACGCGCTTGAGCTGATCACGGTCGACTACGAGCCGCTGCCGCCGCTGATCGACGCACGGACCGCGCTCGGTCCCGGGGCGCCGCTGGTCCGTGAAGACCTGCCCGGCGGCAACCGCGTCTTCGACTGGAACGCGGGCGACAAGGCGGCCACCGACGCGGTCTTCGCCGCGGCGGACGTGGTGGTCGGCTGCGACATGGTCTACCCGCGCTCGCACCCCGCGCCGCTGGAGACCTGCGGCGCGATCGCCGAGTACGACCAGGTCGGCGGCAGGCTGACCATCTGGTCCACCACCCAGGCACCGCACGCCCACCGCACCCTGTACACGGCGCTGACCGGGCTGCCCGAGCACAAGATCCGGATCGTGTCCCCCGACCTGGGCGGCGGCTTCGGCGCCAAGGTGCCGATCTACCCGGGCTACCTGTGCGCGATCGCCGCCGCCATGGAGACGGGGCGCCCGGTGAAATGGGTCGAGGACCGCTCGGAGAACCTGATGTCCACCGCGTTCGCCCGCGACTACCACATGCACGGCGAGATCGCGGCGACCGCCGACGGCGAGATCCTCGGGCTGCGCGCCCGGGTCCTCGCCGACCACGGGGCGTTCAACGCGGCGGCGCAGCCGTCCAAGTACCCCGCGGGTTTCTTCCACATCTTCACCGGCTCCTACCAGACGAAGGCGGCCTACTGCGAGGTCACCGGCGTATTCACGAACAAGGCGCCGGGCGGCGTCGCCTACTCCTGCTCGTTCCGCATCACCGAGGCCGTGTACCTGGTCGAACGGCTGACCGACATGCTGGCCCGCAAGCTCGGCCTGGACCCGGCCGCGTTGCGGATGCGCAACCTGCTGCGTCCCGAGCAGTTCCCGTACACCTGCCCGACCGGCTGGCAGTACGACTCGGGCGACTACCCCAGGGCGCTGCGGCTGGCCCTGGACATGGCGGGCTATGACGAACTGCGGCGCGAGCAGGCGGATCGGCGCGCCCGGGGCGAGTACATGGGCATCGGGCTGAGCTTCTTCACCGAGGCGGTCGGGGCCGGCCCGCGCAGCCACATGGACATCATGGGCCTCGGCATGGCCGACGGCGCGGACCTGCGGGTGCACCCCACGGGCAAGGCGGTGCTCGCGATCTCCGTGCAGAGCCAGGGTCAGGGGCACGAGACCACGTTCGCGCAACTGGTCGCGGAGGAGCTCGGCCTGTCGGCGGATGACGTCGACGTCGTGCACGGCGACACCGACCGGACGCCGTTCGGCCTGGGCACCTACGGGTCGCGCTCCACGCCGGTGTCCGGGGCCGCGGCGGTCGTCGCCGCGCGGAAGGTCCGCGAGCGGGCGCGGCTCGTCGCCGCGGTCATGCTCGAAGCCGACGCCGCCGACCTGGAGTGGCTCGACGGCAAGTGGCGCGTCAAGGGCGACCCCGACCAGGCCCTCGGCATCGCCGAGATCGCGCGGGCCGCGCACTCCACGCTGGAACTGCCCCCGGGGATCGAGGGCCACCTCGACGCGTCGGCGGTGTACAACCCGCCGAACCTGACGTTCCCGTTCGGCGCGTACATCTGCGTCACCGACGTGGACCCGGGCACCGGCGAGGTCAAGGTCCGCCGGTTCATCGCGGTCGACGACTGCGGCGTCCGGATCAACCCGATGATCGTCGAGGGGCAGGTGCACCGGGGCCTCGCCGACGGCATCGGCATCGCCCTGATGCAGGCCATCTCGTTCGACGAGGACGGCAACTGCCTGAGCGGCTCCTTCATGGACTACCTGCTCCCCACGGCGCTCGAATGCCCCTCACCGGAACTCGGCATGACGGTCACGCCGTCCCCGCACCACCCCGTCGGCGCCAAGGGCATCGGCGAATCGGCCACCGTCGGCGCGCCGCCCGCCGTGGTCAACTCGGTCGTGGACGCCCTCGCCCCATTCGGCGTAACCCACGCCGACATGCCCCTGACCCCGGCCAACGTCTGGCTGGCCATCCAGGGCCGCCCCCGCGCGTGACGTAGGTTACCTATTCCCGCTGACGCCGGACGTTGCGGCGAGCAAGACCCTGAACCAGGGCGGCTAAGCGGGCCGGCCGCTTGTGAATATCCGCACAAGCCGTCCCGGCAACGTGACTAATATCACATTAAGCACGTCGTCCCAGCTCACCCTAGCTGGCCTAGACCACAGGGCGACCGCTACGCCGCACGCTTGGCGTACTCCTCGGGGACATGTCATAAATACTCTCCGTTACAAACGGTGCGATGAGCGTGATACATGCCTCAGTGCAAGAGTTCGCGCTCTGCTGTCAAGATGAATAAATAGCCAACTTCTCAAGCAGTGAGCTTGACGAACCGAGAGGACCAAGTTCGTGGCCGATGTTGTTGCCATCTTGAAAGCCGCCAACCTGAAAAACGACCACGTGCGCGACTACGTGCGTTACTGGGCCGGGATCACCGGCGCGGCCAACATCGAGGTGGTCAGCACCGACGATGACGCCCGGCTGCTCAAGGAGGCCCTGGAAGCAGGCGAGATCTTCCCGGCGGGCGAAGGCCTCTACTACTCGCGAAGCTACTACAAGGACACCGCGCGCACCGAAGAGCGCACGATCGTCGCGACCAGCGACCCGGCCGACAAGGGCGTCTACAACAACTGGCGCCCGGCGGCCGAGATGAAGGAAAAGCTGACCGGGCTGATGACCGGCGCGTCGGCTGGCAAGACCATGTACGTGATCCCGTACCTCATGTCCCCGCCCGGGTCACCGCTCGAGGCCTGGGCCGCCGGGGTCCAGCTCACCGACAACCGCTCGGTGGTGCTGCAGATGATCCGCATGGCGCGCGTCGGCGTCGACTTCATCAACAACCTGGCCGACCCGGCCACGTTCGTGCGTGCCGTGCACGTCACCGGCGACCTGGAGAACCTCGGCCAGGGCACGCCCGACGACAAGCGCTTCTTCGTCACGGTGGCCGACGAGCGGACGATCCTGCACTTCGGCTCGTCCTACGGCGGCAACGCGCTGCTCGGCAAGATCGCGCACGGGCTGCGCCAGGCCGCCTACGACGGCTGGGCATCCGGCAAGTTCCTCGGCGAGCAGTTCATGCTGCTTGGCATCACCGACCGGCAGACGGGCAAGAAGTGGCACATCGCGGGCGGCTTCCCGTCCGCCTCCGGCAAGACCAACCTGGCCATGACGCTGTCGCCGGACGCGCTCGGCGACCGCTACCACGTCGACTTCTACGGCGACGACATCGCCTGGATGTGGGTGGGGGCCGACGGGCGCCTCTACGGGATGAACCCGGAAAACGGCGTCTTCGGCGTGGCGAGGGACACCAACGAGAAGACCAACCCGACCGCGCTCGACTCGGTCACCGGCGGCACCGGAGCGATCTTCACCAACGTGGCCTACAACGAGAAGACCCAGCAGGTGTGGTTCGAGGGGCGGACGCCCAGTCCGCCGGCCGACCTGGACGGCTGGCTGGACTGGAAGGGCAACCGGATCGCCGACCGCTCCCCTGCCGAGGCCAACGACCCCTGGTCGCACCCGAACGCGCGCTTCACCACCACGCTGGCCAACGTGCCGAACGTGGCCGCCGACTACAACGAGCCGACCGGCGTGCCGATCGACGGCATCATCTTCGGCGGCCGCACCCGGGACCGCGAGCCGCTGATCCGGGCGATCCGCGATGTCGCCGAGGGCGTCTACGACGGACTTACGCTGGGGGCCGAGGCCACGTTCGCGGCCGACGGCCTCGACGGCCAGCTCCGCTACGACCCGATGTCGATGCGGCCGTTCATGTCCTACCCCGAGGGCCCGTACGCCGCGCACTGGCTGTCCGTCATCGGCGCCTGCACCAAGCAGCCGATCTTCGCCCACGTGAACTGGTTCCAGCGGGGCGCCGACGGCCGTTTCCTGTGGCCGGGCTACCGGGAGAACCTTCGCGCGCTGCTGTGGCTGATGCAGCTCCGCGAAGGCGAGGTAACCGGGGTCCCGTCCCCGGTCGGCATCCTGCCGGGCAAGGACGAGCTCAACCTCGAGGGCCTGGACATCGCGCCGGACGACCTGGAGAAGCTGCTCACGATCGACACCGACCGCTGGAAGCAGGAGATCGGCTTCCGCCAGGAGCACCTGGCGCAGTTCGCCAACCTCCCCGAGGAGATCTGGGCGGCACACCGCCGGGTAGCCGAAGCCCTCGGCGACTAGTCACCGGGAAACGGCGATCGCGGGCTGGCCCGGTCACGGACCGGTCCAGCCCGCGCCGCTTCTCTTCAACAGTCAGCCGAACGATCCGTCGTTTCACCGGGCAGCGCACCGTCAACGTCAGGCGCGGGGCGGGGCCACGCTTTCCCTCGTTACCAGGGTAGGGGTGAGGACGCGGCGGTCGCCCAGTCGCCGGCCGCTGTCGATCTGGGCGAGGAGCAGGTCGATGCTGGCGGCGGCGACAGCGTCGAAGTCCGGACGGACGGTGGTGAGCGGCGGGATGTAGTACGCGGCCTCGGGCACGTCGTCGAAGCCGACGACGCTGACATCCTCGGGGACCTTTCTGCCGCGCTCGTGCAGGGCGCGCAAGACGCCGAGGGCGAGGTGGTCGTTGGCCGCGAAGACCGCCGTGACGTCGCTCATCCGGGCGAGGATCTGGCCGTTGCGGTAGCCGGACGCGGCGAGCCAGTCCGCCGACATGAGCGGGGGGACCTCCGCCCCGGCCTCGGTCAGTGCCCGCCGCCAGCCGCTGATGCGGCCGCGAGCGTCGAACCAGTCGTCAGGCCCGGAGACGTGCCAGACGGTGGCGTGCCCGGCGTTGAGCAGGTGCCTGGTCGCGGCGTACGCGCCGGCCTCCTGGTCCACGGTCACCAGTTCGGTCGGCCGGCCGGGGTCGCCGTCGATGGTCACCAGCGGTATGTCCTCGGGAAGGTCGTCGAGCGCGTCGTTGGCCGACTCCACCGGGGCGATGATCACCAGCCCGGCCACCCGCTGGTCGAGGTGGCGGCCGATCGCGTCGGCGATGGGCTGCCGGTCCAGCGTGCGGACGCTCTCCACGTTGACCGTGAAGCCGCGCTTGACGGCCTCTTCGGCGAGGGAACTGAGGGTCGCGGCCGGCCCGTAGAGCGTCGAAGACCGGGAAACGACGCCGATGACCTGGGAGGTTCCCGTTACGAGCAGGCGGGCCGCCTTGTTCGGCCGGTAGCCGAGCTCGTTGATGGCCGCCTGGACCCGGAGCCGGGTCTGCTCCCGCACGTTCGGGTGGTCGTTCAGCACCCGGGAGACGGTCTGATGCGAGACGCCTGCCAACTTGGCGACGTCGGTCATCGCCGGCTCTCTGGCGGGTCTGACCACCACGTAGCTCCCCAATGTTTCTTAGTCTCGAGTTCGCGCATCTTGCTGCGTCAACACTCTATCCGCGGGCGTGTCGCCCGGCCGCGGAACCTGGCAGCTTCTGAGCAGCTCGATTGTGAACGTTAACAGACTGTGCTGTCAATGCGTCGACTGCTTGGACTTATCACCTTCTTGCATACACACAGCTCAAGAACCATGCGAGTCGGCCGAGACGCGGGCGAGACCGGGCCAGGGCCACCGTAACGAGATGATATCTGGGGCTTGACACTTCAGATTGAGCACGTTAACAATCTGGGACAACGAGCGGTTTGATATGCCCCGGCCGCTCTGGGCGGCGCCCAGCCGGTTCACCGGCTTGACGTGGCCCAGGACTACCGGGCCGTCAAGGGAGACGAAACGACGTGACAGCGGATAGCACCGCAGGTCAGGCACCGGGTTCTCTTTTTTCTGACCGGTCTGGCCAGGTCAAGTCCCCGTCCGAAGGGCAGGAAAAAGAGAACCCGCTCGTTGTGGGCGTGGACTTCGGAACGCTCTCGGCGCGTGCCGTCGTGGTGCGGGCCAGCGACGGCGCCGAACTCGGCAGCGGGGTCGGCGAGTACGCGCACGGCGCGATCGAGCGGACGCTTCCGCCCACCGGGCAGCCGCTCCCGCCCGACTGGGCGCTCCAGGACCCGGCGGACTGGCGCTCCGCGCTCGGCACAGCCGTCCGCGCGGCACTGCGCGACGCGGGCGCGGACCCGTCCGCGGTGGTGGGCATCGGCACGGACTTCACCGCCTGCACGGTGCTGCCCGTCCTGCGCGACGGCACCCCGCTGTGCGAGGTCCCTGCGCTGCGCGACCGCCCGCACGCGTGGCCCAAGCTGTGGAAGCACCACGCCGCCCAGCCGCAGGCCGACCGGATCAACGACCTCGCCCACGCGCGCAAGGAAGAGTGGATATCCCGTTACGGCGGCCGGATCTCGTCGGAGTGGCAGTTCGCCAAGGCGCTGCAACTGCTCGAAGAGGACCCGGACACCTACCAGCGCACCGAGCGCTGGATCGAGGCGGCCGACTGGATGATCTGGCAGCTCTGCGGGGCGGAGACCCGCAACGCGTGCACTGCCGGGTACAAGGGGATCTACCAGGACGGGCACTACCCGTCGGAGGACTACCTCGCGGCGCTCAACCCGACCTTCGCCGACTTCGCACGGACCCGCCTCGACGGCGTGCCGCTGTCGCCGCTCGGCAGCCGGGCCGGCACCATGACCGCCGAGGGCGCCGCGCTCACCGGGCTCCCCGAGGGCATCGCGGTCGCCACGGGCAACGTCGACGCGCATGTCACGGCGCCCGCTGCCCGGGCCATCGCCTCCGGGCAGATGCTCGCGATCATGGGCACCTCGACGTGCCACGTGATGAACGGCGACCGGCTCGCGGCGGTACCGGGCATCTGCGGGGTAGTGGACGGCGGCATCATCGCCGGGAAGTCCGGCTACGAGGCCGGGCAGAGCGCGGTCGGCGACATCTTCGCCTGGTGGACCGGGCTCGGGGTCCCGCGCAGTTACCTGGCGGACGCCGCGGAGCGCGGCCAGGACCTGCACGAGTACCTGTCAGGCCGGTGCGAGGGACGGCCGGTCGGCGCGCACGGGCTCATCGCCCTGGACTGGATGGGCGGCAACCGGTCGATCCTCGTGGACCACCACCTGTCCGGCGTGATCGCGGGGCTGACCCTCGCCACCACCCCGGAAGAGGTCTACCTGGCGCTCGTCGAGTCCACCGCCTACGGCACCCGGGTGATCGTCGAGTCGTTCGAGGCCGCGGGGCTCCCGGTCACCGAGTTCATCGTGGCCGGCGGGCTCAAGCGCAACCGGATGCTGATGCAGGTCTACGCGGACGTGCTGCGCCGGCCGGTCTCCGTCGCCTCCTCCGACCAGGCGCCGGCCGTCGGGTCGGCCATCCACGCCGCGGTCGCCGCGGGCCTGCACGCGGACGTGGCCGAGGCCGCCGAGGTCATGGGCCGGGTCGAGCGGGCGGCCTACGTCCCGGACCCCGCGCGGGCGGACGCCTACGACGAGCTGTTCGCCGAGTACCGGACCCTGCACGACTACTTCTCCGGCCGGCCGGAATGGGCGGGCAACGACGTGCTGCACCGCCTTCGTAACCGCAGGAACGGAGCGACCACCGCATGAGCGCTCTCACCACCCGGCTCAAGGCGCTGCGCGAGCAGGTCTGCGCGCTGCACGCCGAGCTCGTCAGGTACGGGCTCGTCGTGTGGACGGCCGGCAACGTGTCCGGCCGGGTCCCCGGCCACAACCTGATGGTGATCAAGCCGTCCGGCGTCTCCTACGACGAGCTGACCCCGGAGTCGATGATCGTCTGCGACCTGGACGGCACCGTGGTCGAGGGCGACCTCTCCCCCTCGAGCGACACCGCCGCCCACGCCTACGTGTACCGGCACATGCCGGAGGTCGGCGGCGTCGTGCACACGCACTCCACCTACGCCTGCGCGTGGGC
>DAHWEX010000349.1 GCA_027326205.1 Actinomycetota bacterium | reverse complement strand
ACCATCTCGGACCGGATGGTGGCCGACGAGACGTTGATCCCCGCCGCGGTGGCGACGTGGTGCGACCCGACGGGCTGGGCGGTCCCGATGTACTCGGTGACCACCGCCTCGAGGATCGCCGCCTTGCGGTCGTCCAGCTCTTCGTCGCCGTGCGAGTGCCCGTCGTGCCGACGGCCCGCGCTCTTCTCCATGCCGCTCCCAGGGGTCCCCAGGTACTTCCTGGCACTCGATTCTACCGAGTGCCAGGTGACGGGACAGCTCCCGCAGCTCCCGGGGCGGTGGCCGGCGTCCCAGCTCAGTCTTCGAGGCGGAGGGCAGAGACGAACGCCTCCTGGGGCACCTCCACCCGGCCGATGTTCTTCATGCGCTTCTTGCCCTCCTTCTGCCGCTCCAAGAGCTTGCGCTTGCGGGTGATGTCACCGCCGTAGCACTTGGCGAGGACGTCCTTGCGCAGCGCGCGGATGTTCTCCCTGGCGATGATCCGGCTGCCCACGGCGGCCTGGATCGGGACCTCGAACTGCTGGCGCGGGATGAGTTCCTTGAGCTTCGCCGTCATCGACAGGCCGTACTCGCGGGCGCTGTCGGAGTGCACGATCTGGCTGAAGGCGTCCACCGGCTGGCCCTGCAGCAGGATGTCCACCTTCACGAGGTTGGCGGCCTGCTCGCCGTCGGGCTCGTAGTCGAGGGAGGCGTAGCCCCGCGTCCTGCTCTTGAGCTGGTCGAAGAAGTCGAAGATGATCTCGGCCAGCGGCATCGTGTAGCGGATCTCGACCCGGTCGGTAGACAGGTAGTCCATGCCCCGCAGGACGCCGCGCCTGCCCTGGCACAGCTCCATGATCGTGCCGATGTAGTCCGCCGGGGAGATGACCGTGGCCCGCACGACCGGCTCGTAGACTTCCTTGATCTTGCCGCCGGTGTGCTCCTTGGGGCTGCTCGTGGCCGACGAGAACCCGTCGATCCCGCCCGGGAAGTCGGACGGGTTCGTGACCGTGATCTCGCGGCCGCTCTCCATCACGATGCGGTAGACGACGTTCGGCGCGGTCGAGATGAGGCTGAGGTCGAATTCCCGCTCCAGCCGCTCGCGGACGATCTCCATGTGCAGCAGGCCGAGGAAGCCGCAGCGGAAGCCGAAGCCGAGCGCGGTGGACGTCTCGGGCTCGTAGACCAGGGCCGCGTCGTTCAGCTGCAGCTTGTCCAGGGCCTCGCGCAGTTCCGGGTACTCGTCGCCGTCGACGGGGTAGAGGCCGGAGAAGACCATCGGCTTGGGGTGGTCGTAGCCGGCGAGCGGTTCCTTGGCCTTGTTCGAGGTCGTGGTGATCGTGTCGCCGACCCGGGCCTGGCGGACGTCCTTGACCCCGGAGATGACGTAGCCGACCTCGCCGGCGCCGAGCCCGTCGCTCGGGATGGGCTCCGGGCTGATCACGCCGAGTTCCAGGGTCTCGTGGACGCTCTGGGTGGACATCATCTGTATGCGCTCGCGCTTGGTGAACTTGCCGTCGACGACCCGCACGTAGGTGACCACGCCGCGGTAGGTGTCGTAGACCGAGTCGAAGATGAGCGCCCGGGCCGGCGCGTCCGGGTCCCCCTGCGGCGCCGGCACCTGGTCGACGATCACGTTGAGCAGTTCCTCGACGCCCGCGCCGGTCTTCGCGGAGACCCGGAGCACGTCAGACGGGTCACAGCCGATGATCGCGCTGAGCTCTTCGGCGTAGCGCTCGGGCTGAGCGGCCGGGAGGTCGATCTTGTTGAGCACCGGGATGATCTTGAGGTCGGCGTTGATGGCCAGGTACAGGTTGGCCAGCGTCTGCGCCTCGATGCCCTGGGCGGCGTCGACCAGGAGGACGGCGCCCTCGCAGGCCTCCAGGGACCTGCTCACCTCGTAGGTGAAGTCGACGTGGCCGGGCGTGTCGATCATGTTCAGGACGTAGTGCGTCCCGTCCTTCGTCCAGGGGAGGCGCACCGCCTGGCTCTTGATCGTGATGCCGCGCTCGCGCTCGATGTCCATCCGGTCCAGGTACTGGGCGCGCATCTGCCGCGCGTCCACGATGCCGGTCAACTGCAGCATCCGGTCGGCCAGGGTGGACTTCCCGTGGTCGATGTGGGCGATGATGCAGAAGTTGCGGATCACGGCCTGGTCCGTGCTGGCCGGACTCGGCCGAGCCGGAGCGCTCATGGACACCATGCTTTCGTGGCTTGCTTTCGTGGCTTGCTGTGCTTTCGTGGCTTGCTTCGCGGCTGCTGGCACTGCTGCTTGCGCGACAGCCGCGCGCGGATTCCCCGCAACAGGTTATGGTACGTGCGATCGGTTTGAGGAAGCGGCGGGGAATCGGCTATCCTTCATGATCGCGCCCACTTCTCGCTGCCGCTCCGGGCGGGCAGACCGTTCCCTGGGCCGGCCCAGCAGACTTTAATCCCAACGAAGGACGTATCCGCGTGGCGAACATCAAGTCGCAGATCAAGCGCATCAAGACCAACGAGAAGGCGCACCAGCGCAACAAGGCCGTCAAGTCCGAGCTCCGCACCCACGTGCGGAAGTTCCGCGAGGCCGTCGAGGCGGGCAACGTCGAGGAGGCGACCGTCGCGATGCGGACCGCTTCCCGCAAGCTCGACAAGGCCGTCGCCAAGGGCGTCATCCACAAGAACCAGGCCGCGAACCGCAAGTCGGCGATCGCCAAGCGCCTCTCCGACCTGGCCGCCGCCTAGTCTCCGCTTCTCGCCGCGCCGGGCGCCCGGGGATCCCGCACCCCCAGGGGCGTTCCGGCGTTTTGGCGTGTTCACGAGGCGGCGGGCGGCTCTTAACCAGCGGCGCAAAACTCGTTGCCCTCGGGATCCCGCATAATCCACCAGCGCCCGGCCGGGCCCTTGTCGACCGCGCGGACGCGGGTGGCGCCCAGGGACTCAAGGCGGGTCACCAGTTCGTCCAGGCCGCCGGTCCCGGCGTGGACGTCAACGTGCAGGCGGTTTTTCACCGTCTTGCCCTCGGGCACGTCCTGGAACAGCAGCCGCCGGCCGTGGCC
>DAHWEX010000336.1 GCA_027326205.1 Actinomycetota bacterium | reverse complement strand
GGCCACGGGCGGGACGATCTGCCTCGGGCCGACTGGCATAACGCAGTTGTACCGTGCAGGCGCCGCTGTCGGCTAGGCCGTTGAAGGGGTTTAGCCACACGACCGAACTTCTGGAGCCAGGCGAGGGCCCGACTCGTCGCTTGACGCGCTCGCGTCACTCCTACCAGCCCCGGGCACGCCATTCCGCCAGATGCGGGCGTTCGGCGCCTAGGGTGGAGTCGTTGCCGTGCCCGGGATAGATCCACGTCGCATCGGGCAACCGTGCGAAGACGTGTTCTTCCAGGCCGCTCACCAGGCTGTTGAAGGTCTCTGGGGTTGTTGTCCGCCCAGGACCGCCGGGGAACAGGCAGTCCCCGGTGAACAGGTGCGGCTGCGGCCCGGCGGCGTTGAGGGTGAGCGCGATCGACCCCGGCGTGTGGCCGACCAGGTGGGTCACGTGCAGCAGCGAGGCGCCCCACGCGATCGTGTCGCCGTCCTCGACGACCTCGTCCGTCGGCACGGGGATACCCGGCGCGTCCAGCCGGTGGGCCACGGTCGCCGCCCGGGTCGCCGCCTTCACCTCGGCTAGCGCCTGCCAGTGGTCGGCGTGCTGGTGGGTGGTGACGATCTTCGCCACCGGTGTGTCGCCGATCATCTCGAGCAGCCGCAGCGGCTCGGCGGCCGCGTCGATCAGCAGCCCCTGCCCGGTCGTCTCGTCCACCAGCAGGTAGGCGTTGTTGTGCATCTCGCCCACGGCGATCTTGGTCAGCCGGACGCCGTCGATGTCCCGCGTGTCCGCCGGGCCGCCGACGCTTACGTCTCCCGTATAAGTCACAGGCAGAATCTATCCTCCGAACGGTTCGTTGTCTCCGCCCAGTCCCCGCTGGCCCTCGGGACGGGAGGCTGGCCTGGCCCGCGGCCGCGAACTGCGCGGGCGAGCCGGGGCGGCAGCCGCGCGCCGTCGTTCGCTCGGCTGCCCCGCGAGGGCCGGGGCGGTCGGCGGATCGCGACCCGCCCGCCCGGCGGTAACGGGAGCGTGAAACCGCGGACCGTTCGGGATGAGAACAGAAGTATCCGGCAGTAACAGCGGCCTCCATCTTCTTCGAAGATATTTTCATGTCCGCTCGGTCGCCGCGGCACCGGTGCCGTACCCTGGGAGCACAGCTCCCCGACGGCGGGGACGGCCGGGGGCCGGGCATAACGACTGCTCGCGCAGCGCTGTACAAGGCTGAGTCTGCGGTCTGCGGCGGAATGTCAGACCCCCTCGTTATGTTGTCCGTGGCCCGGTATCGGCACCGGGCCCGTTCAGCGATCCGCAGGACGCCCGACACTGGAGAGAAGAGCGCGTAGTGGCTGACCGGCTTGTCGTTCGCGGCGCACGCGAGCACAACCTCAAGGATGTCTCGCTCGACCTCCCGCGCGACGCCATGATCGTGTTCACCGGCCTGTCCGGGTCCGGCAAGTCGAGCCTGGCGTTCGACACGATCTTCGCCGAGGGCCAGCGCCGGTACGTGGAATCGCTCAGCGCCTACGCCCGGCAGTTCCTGGGCCAGATGGACAAGCCGGACGTCGACTTCATCGACGGCCTGTCCCCGGCGGTGTCGATCGACCAGAAGTCCGCGAGCCGCAACCCGCGCTCCACCGTCGGGACGGTCACCGAGGTGTACGACTACCTGCGGCTGCTGTTCGCCCGGGCCGGCAAGCCGCACTGCCCGGTCTGCGGCCGCCCCATCGCCCGGCAGACCCCGCAGCAGATCGTGGACCGCGTCCTGGAGCTTGAGGAGGGCACCCGGTTCCAGGTGCTCGCCCCGGTGGTCAGGGGCCGCAAGGGCGAGTACACCGAGCTGCTGAAGGAACTGCAGGCCAAGGGCTACTCCCGCGCCCGGGTCGACGGCACGGTCATCCGGCTGGACGAGGTGGCGGGCGAGGCGACCGTGCTCCCCGTGCTGAAGAAGTACGAGAAGCACGACATCGAGGTCGTCATCGACCGCCTCGCGGTGAAGGACACCGCCCGGCGGCGGCTCACCGACTCCGTCGAGACCGCCCTGGGGCTGGCGGGCGGCGTGGTCATCCTCGACTTCGTCGACCTGCCAGAGACCGACCCGCACCGCGAGCGGATGTACTCCGAGCACCTCGCCTGCCTGTACGACGACCTGTCGTTCGACGAGCTCGAGCCGCGGTCGTTCTCGTTCAACTCCCCGTGGGGCGCGTGCCCGGACTGCACCGGACTCGGCACCCGGATGGAGGTCGACCCCGAGCTGATCGTCCCCGACACCGCCAAGTCGCTGGACGAGGGCGCGATCGCCCCGTGGGCCGGCGGGCACGTGAGCGACTACTTCGACCGCCTCATCGAGGCCGTCGCCGAGACCGTCGGGTTCCGCACCGACACCCCGTGGGAGCGGCTCCCCGCCAAGGCGAAGAGCGCCCTGCTCAAGGGCCTGGACCAGCAGGTCCACGTCCGCTACAAGAACCGCTACGGCCGCGAGCGGTCCTACTACACGAACTTCGAGGGCGCGATCAGCTACGTGGAGCGCCGCCACACCGAGGCCGAGTCGGACTCCAGCCGGGAGAAGTTCGCGGGCTTCATGCGCGAGGTCCCCTGCCCGTCCTGCCGGGGCGCGCGCCTCAAGCCGGTCTCGCTCGCGGTCACCATCGACGGCAAGTCGATCGCCGCGTACTGCGCCCAGCCGATCGGCGAGCTCGCGAAGAACCTGCTCAACCTGGAGCTGTCCGAGCGGGACATGGCGATCGCGCGGCTCATCCTCAAGGAGGTCAACGCCCGCCTCGGCTTCCTGCTCGACGTGGGCCTGGACTACCTCACCCTGGACCGGGGGTCGGCGACCCTGGCCGGGGGAGAGGCGCAGCGGATCAGGCTCGCCACCCAGATCGGCTCCGGCCTGGTCGGCGTGCTGTACGTGCTCGACGAGCCGAGCGTCGGGCTGCACCAGCGGGACAACCAGAAGCTGCTTGAGACGCTGCTGCGGCTGCGCGACCTCGGCAACACGCTCATCGTCGTCGAGCACGACGAGGACACGATCCGGGCCGCCGACTGGGTCGTCGACATCGGCCCCGGGGCCGGCGAGCACGGCGGCCACGTCGTGGTCAGCGGCACGGTCGACGAACTGGTCAAGAGCGAGACCTCGATGACCGGCGCCTACCTGTCCGGCCGCAAGGCGATCGAGGTGCCGAGCACCAGGCGCAAGCCGGCCAGGAGCCGCGAGCTGACCGTCAAGGGCGCGCAGGAGAACAACCTCAGGGACGTCGACGTCACGTTCCCGCTCGGCTTGTTCACCGCGGTCACCGGCGTCAGCGGCTCGGGTAAGTCCACCCTGGTCAACGACATCCTGTACCGGGCGCTCGCGAAGGAACTGCACGGCGCGCGCACCGTCCCCGGCAAGCACGTGCGGGTCACCGGCATGCAGCACCTGGACAAGGTCGTGCACGTCGACCAGGGCCCGATCGGCCGCACCCCGCGGTCCAACCCCGCGACCTACACCGGCGTGTTCGACCACGTCAGGAAGCTCTTCGCCGCCACCACGGAGGCGAAGGTCCGGGGGTACCAGCCCGGCCGCTTCTCCTTCAACGTCAAGGGCGGCCGCTGCGAGGCGTGCGCCGGCGACGGCACGATCAAGATCGAGATGCAGTTCCTGCCGGACGTGTACGTGCCGTGCGAGGTCTGCCACGGCGCCCGCTACAACACCGACACCCTCCAGGTCCACTACAAGGGCAAGTCGATCGCCGAGGTCCTCGACATGCCGATCGAGGAGGCCGCGACGTTCTTCGAGGCCGTCCCCGCGATCCACCGGCACCTCAAGACGCTCAACGAGGTCGGCCTCGGCTACGTCCGCCTCGGCCAGCCCGCCACCACGCTGTCCGGCGGCGAGGCCCAGCGGGTCAAGCTCGCCTCCGAACTGCAGCGGCGGTCGACCGGCCGCACGATCTACGTGCTGGACGAGCCGACCACCGGCCTGCACTTCGAGGACATCCGCAAGCTCCTCGGCGTCCTGACGAAGCTGGTAGAGACCGGCAACACGGTCCTGGTCATCGAGCACAACCTCGACGTGATCAAGACCGCCGACTGGATCATCGACATGGGCCCCGAGGGCGGCACCGGCGGCGGCACGGTCATCGCGACGGGCTCCCCGGAGGACGTGGCCGGCGTCGACAAGAGCTACACCGGCCAGTTCCTCAAGCCCCTGCTCGCGAAGTAGCGCTCGCCCGGACGGGGCGGCTAGGCGACCGAGGGCCAGAGGCGGGCCGCCTCCAGGCGCGTCGTCGGGTCGAAGCGGAGCGGGGCGTAGCCGGTGTAGGTCTCCGCGAGCATCGCCGCCGCCGTCCGCGAGCTCACCAGGTGGCGGAGCTGGGCGAGCTGGAGCTCCGACTCGAACTGGTCCTGCCCCGGGGTGATGTGCAGCATCGAGGTCATCCACCAGGACAGGTGGGTGGAGCGCCAGACCCGCTCGAGGCAGTAGTCCGAGTACGCGTCCGCGAGCTCGCGGTCGCCGTCGCGGGTCAGCCGGATGAGCGCCGTCGCCAGCGCCGCCACGTCAGCGACGGCCAGGTTCAGGCCCTTCGCGCCGGTCGGCGGGACGATGTGGGCCGCGTCGCCAGCCAGGAACAGGCGGCCGTAGCGCATCGGGGCGGCGACGAACGAGCGCATCGGGGTGACCGACTTCTGCAGGACCGGGCCCCTGGTCAGCGACCAGCCGGGGACCGCGAAGCGGGTGGCCAGCTCCGCCCAGATCCGGTCGTCGGACCAGCGGCCCGCGTCCTCGTCGGCCGGCACTTGCAGGTAGAGCCGCCCGATCTCGGGGGTGCGCATGCTGTGCAGCGCGAAGCCGCGGTCATGACGGCAGTAGATGACCTCGTCGGTCGACGGCGGGGCGGCGGCCAGGATGCCGAGCCAGGCGTACGGGTAGCAGCGCTCCGCGAGCATGGTGAGCCCGCCCGCCGGGATCGAGCGGCGGGTGATGCCGTGAAAGCCGTCGCAGCCGGCGATGACGTCGCAGGTCACGACGTGCCGCTCGCCGCCGCGGTCAGTGTAGGACAGCACGGGACGGTCGGAGTCGAGCCCGGTCACGGTCGTGTCGCTGACCTCGAACTCCAGGGCCGCCCCCGCCGCCGTGCGCGCGGCGATCAGGTCCTTGACGATCTCGGTCTGCGCGTAGATCGTGATCCACCGCCCGCCGGTCAGCTCGCGGAAGTTCAGGTGGTGCCGCTCCCCGTCGAACTGCACGTAGATGCCGTCGTGCTCCAGGCCCTCGGCGTCCAGCCGGCCCCCGAGCCCGACCGCGCGCAGCAGTTCGACCGTGGTCGACTCCAGCATCCCGGCCCGCTGCCGAGCCTCGCAGTACTCCCGGCTGCGGGCCTCGACGCACACCGAGTCGATCCCGCCCAGGGCCAGCAGGTGCGCGAGGAGCAGGCCCGCCGGGCCCGCCCCGACGATCCCCACCTGCGTACGCTCTTGCACGGTCATGGCCGCACATCCTTCCCGGATTCACGCGATATCGCTTTAAGTAGTCGATCCACTCCCCATCGTAACAATACAAAAAGTAATTGCCAGCTGACGGAAGGTAAATAATCTTGCGCTGCAACGTGCAGGCCCCCCGGCAGGCCGGGACCCGGCACCGGTAGCGTTCCCGGTGTGGAGGAGATCATGACGGCCGCGGGGCCGGCCCGGGTGGTGCTTGAGCAGCCGGAACGCCCGGCGTTCCTCGTCGTGCTCACCCACGGCGCGGGCGGCACGCCGGACACCGCGGACGTGCTCGCGGTCCGGGACGCGGCCAGGGAACTCGGCGCGGCGACGGCCCTGGTCACCCAGCCCTACCGGGTCAGCGGCGGCCGTGCGCCGGGGTCGGCGGCGAAGCAGGACGCCGCCTGGGCGGAACTCGTCGGCGTGCTGCGCCGCCGGACCGCGCGGGGCGACGCGCCGCTTGCGCTGGTCCAGTGCGGCCGGTCGAACGGCGCCCGGGTCGCCTGCCGCACCGCGGCGCGGGTGGGGGCGGCCGGCGTGGTCGCGCTCGCGTTCCCGCTGCACCCGCCGGGAGCGCCAGGCAAGTCCCGGGACGCCGAACTGCGCGGCGCCGGGACCAGCGTGCTTGTCGTCAACGGGGACCGTGACCCGTTCGGCGTCCCAGAACCGGACGAGACGACAGACGTCGTCGTCCTGCCGGGAGAAGCTCACGCGCTCTCGAAGCATCCGGAGGCGGTCGCCGCGGCCGTCTCCGCCTGGCTTTCGGCCCGCCTGCTATAAGCGCGCCCCGGATACGGATCGCCCAGAGCCATCGGGGGTCCGGGGTCGGGGGCGTGGGGGGTGTCCCCCGCACAATATTGCGGGCCACGGGAAGGCGCCCGGAGGGCACCGAACACGGTGGCCACCTCGTCCCCCGGGAGATGCGCGTGCGGCGATCCCGGTGCGCGCTTTCTGCGCACAGGGATCGCCCGGAGACTCAGGCGGCCGACGCCCGATGGTCGGTGGGCCGGTGCGGGGCGATGGTGGCCCCGTTCGGCAGCAGTTCACCGGTGTCCTCGAAGATGACGACCCCGTTGCAGAGTAGCGACCAGCCCTGTTCGGGGTGGCTCGCAATCGTGTGCGCCGCCTCGCGGTCCGGGGCCGAAGCCTCCGGACAAGGCGGAAGGTGCGGGCACATGTCAGTGCCTCCTGGCTTTCTCAGCAGTTCCACGGTCTCACGCCGTCTGGCCCCGCAGCCGCCCCCGTGTCGCCCGCCACCATGCGGTGCAAGGAACCGCGGCTGCAAACCCCTACCAAATGGCCTAGACCACTTAACTTAACTTTGCCCCGCAGCGCCGGCTAGCGCAAGCGACTTGCCGACGCGTTAAACAGAGATTTCCCTACTGTTGACACGTTCAAGCTTGCTCACTGGTTCAAGCCATCCGCAAGCTGACATCGCAAGCTGACATCGCTGTCGGGGTTGGCTAGGAGCATACCGAATCAACGCGGCCGATACTGCCCGACCACGGCCCGCAACCGCAGGTAAACCGCGCAGAAACATCCCCGTGCACTGAAGACATGGCAAAAACGCCAGGTCCGGCCGCGCGGGGCGGGGAAACCTGGCGTTTGTTAAAAAAGCGCTAATATTTCAGATGGCCGGGACCCGCGGCACCTCGGGGATGCGGTTGAGCCGGTGGTTCTCGCGCAGCGTCAGCAGCCGCTCGGCCTCCGCGGTGAGCACGTGGACGGCGGGCTTCGCCTTGGCCTTGCGGTGGTAGATCCGGTCCTCGTAACCGCGCGGGCCGATCTCGGCGCGCTGCGCGGCGTAGGCGGCCCGCATCGCCGCGGTCAGCGCCGCGTCGAGGTCCTTGGCCAGCCGGTGCACCTCGGTCACCGGGGCGTGCGTGGCCTCAGCCTCGCGCAGCGTCGCGTCCGCGGCGCGCGCGGCGTCGAGCAGCTTGCCCCGCTCCGCCGCCTCGGCCACGTCCGCGGCGTGCAGGTTGAGTGCCTCCTGGCTGGGCTTGTACATCCCGCTCTGTCTCCGTCCTCCGCGATCGGCTCGCACGTAGAGTACGCCACTCCCGGCGCGGTCCGGCCGCCGGCTCCCCGGCGAACCCTAGCGGTCAGCGCGGCCAGCCGGCGAACGCCGCCCGGATCGCGGCGATCTCGCCGGCGCGCCGCCGAGCTCCCGGCCGGGCGCGCGCCCCTGATCACGCCTCAGGCCAGGCTCGCGGCCCAGCGCGCGTGCAGGTCGGCGTACTCGCCGGTACCCGCCCGCATCAGCTCGGCCGGCGTGCCGTCCTCGATGATCTCGCCCGCCCGCAGCACCAGCACCCGGTCGGCGATCGCCACGGTCGACAGCCGGTGGGCGATGACCAGCGCCGTGCGCCCCGCGAGCACGGTGCGCAGCGCCGACTGGACCAGCCGCTCGGACGGGATGTCGAGCAGCGCGGTCGCCTCGTCGAGCACCAGCACCGACGGCGCGGCGATGAACGCGCGGCAGAACGACAGCAGCTGCCGCTGGCCCGCCGACAGCCTGCCGCCCCGCTTGCCGACCTTCGTCCCGTACCCGTCGGGCAGCGCGGCGATGAACGGGTGCGCCCCGATCGCCCGGGCCGCCGCCTCCACCTCCGCGTCGGACGCCGCGGGCCGTCCCAGCCTGATGTTCTCCGCGACCGTCCCCTCGAACAGGAACGACTCCTGGGTGATCAGCACCACTTCCTCGCGCAGCACCGCGTCGGGCAGCAGGCGCAGGTCCACGCCGTCCAGCAGCACCTGCCCCGCGTCCGGGTCGTAGAACCGGGCGAGCAGCCGCGCGACCGTGGTCTTCCCCGCCCCGGTCTCGCCGACCAGCGCGACCGTCTGCCCGGCGGGGATGTCGAGGTCAAGCCCGGGCAGCACGACCGCCGAGCGGTAGCCGAACCGGACGCCGCCGAAGCGGACGCGGCGCCCGCTGGCCGCCGCGGGCAGCGGCGCCGGGGCGGACGGCGCGGCCACCGACGGCTCTTCCTCCAGCACCCCGGAGATCTTCTCCAGCGCCGACGCCGCGCTCTGGAACGTGTTATAGAACTGCGAGACGTC
>DAHWEX010000307.1 GCA_027326205.1 Actinomycetota bacterium | reverse complement strand
TTCAGTTCGCCTTCCTCGCCGTGCTGGGGACCGGCGCCGCCCAGGTTGCCGCGGGGACGATCAGCGTCGGAACGATGATCGCGTTCCTCATGTACGTGATGGTCCTCACGGGCCCGATGGGTCAGCTCGTCAATGCGGCCGCGCAGTACCAGGCGGGGGCGGCGGCGGTCACCCGGATCGAAGAGGCGGCGAATCTCCCGGCCGAGCTAGCCGACCTAGCCGAGCTAGCCGGGCCGGGCGGGCGCGGCGCTGGGCCGGCCTCCGTGGAATTCGCCGGCGTGCGGTTCCGGTACCGCGCCGAGCTTCCCGAGGTGACCAGCGGGGCCTCCTTCATCGTCCCGCCGGGCGGCATGACGGCCTTCGTGGGCCCGTCCGGGGCGGGCAAGACCACCGTGTTCTCCCTCATCGAGCGGTTCTACGAGCCCGACTCCGGCACGATCCAGGTGGACGGCACCGACCTCCGCGAGTGGCCGCTCCGCGAACTGCGCGCGGCGATCGGCTACGTCGAGCAGGACGCCCCCGTGCTGTCCGGCACGCTGCGGGAGAACCTGCTGTTCGGCGCGCCAGAGGCGACAGAGGAAGAGCTGGCCGATGCGTTGCGCATCACCCGGCTGCGCGACCTGACCGAGCGGCTGCTGGACGGGCTGGAGACCTACGTAGGCCACCGCGGGATGCGGCTGTCCGGCGGCGAGCGCCAGCGGGTCGCGATCGCGCGGGCGCTGCTGCGGCGGCCGCGGCTGCTGCTGCTCGACGAAGCCACCTCCCAGCTTGACGCGATCAACGAGGCCGCGCTGCGCGAGACCATCGCGGACGTGGCCCAGCTGATCACGGTGCTGGTCGTGGCGCACCGCCTGTCCACCGTCACCATGGCCGACCGGATCATCGTGATGGACGCCGGCCGTGTCGAGGCGGTCGGCACGCACGCGGAACTCATCACGGCCAGCCCGCTGTACAGCGAACTGGCCGCCACCCAGTTCCTGGTCCCCAGCGAGTCACGGTAACCAGGAACCAGACGGGCTGGGCGGCCGGTGCGCAAGCGCCGCGGCGCGCCGGTCAGCCGCGGCGCGGCCCGCGGCGGGACGCGCGCCCAGGCCCTCCTCGAACGCGTCACCCGCCATGGCCGCCCTAGCCGGTGCAGCCGCGGCCGGTGCAGCCGCCGCGGCAGGCGTCCGCGCTTACCGGCCGGTGAACTCCGGCGGGCGCTTCTCCGCGAAGGCGCGCTGGCCCTCGAGGTAGTCCGCGGAGCGGAAGCAGGCCTCGATCTGGGCCTGGACCCTGGCCAGGTCGCGCTGCTGCGGTGGCTGGGCGGCGGCGCGGATCGCGGACTTGGCGGCCGCGACCGTGAGCGGCGCGTTGCGGGCGATGCCGTCGGCCAGGTCGTAGACGGTGTCGCGCAGGCGGTCCGCCGGGACGACCTGGTTGACCAGGCCCATCCGCAGCGCGTCGGCCGCGGTGAACCGCCGCGCGGAGAACAGGATCTCCGCGGCCGTGGCCGGGTTGACCAGGTTCAGCAGCGCGGTCACCCCGCCGAACCCGTAGCCGAGCCCGAGCCGGGCCGCCGGGATGCCGAGCAGGCTGTCCTCGGAGGCGACGCGGATGTCGGACTGCAGCGCGGTGAGCAGGCCGCCGCCCAGGCAGTAGCCGCGGATCATCGCGATGACCGGCTTGTCGACCTCGGCCCACGCGCCGACGAGCCCGGCCTGGTCGTGGTCGTAGGAGGCGCGGGCCTCGGGCGACGTGCGCTGGTCGCCGAACTCGGAGATGTCGGCGCCGGAGGCGAACGCCCGGTCGCCGGCCCCGGTCACCACGATCACCCGGACATCGGCGTCGTCGTTCAGCGTCTTGAGGAGGTCCGGGAGCGCCGCGCGCATGTCGCGCGATAGCGCGTTGAGCTTGGCGGGGTTGTTGAACGTCACGGTGGCGACGTGTCCCGCCACCTCCGCGAGCAGCTTGTCCGTGCCGGTGTCGATGGAGGATGGCGGCAACGCTGGTCCTTTCAGGTGACGGTTCCTATGCCGGTTCAGGTGACGCACTGGGCGCGCAGTTCCGTGATCTGCGCGGGGAGTGGCCGAGTTCGGCGAGCGCCGCGCACGCGCGTGGGCCCGGCCCGGGCGACCGTCAGGTCGATGACGCGCATGTCGCCGAGGGGCAGGTCCATGTCTTCCAAACTCCCCGCTCGGCGCCGAAAGCGCAACACTCCGGCCACGGCCGGCCGCGCCGCGGTCACGGACACGGTCACGGACACGATGACGGTCACGGACACGATGACGGTCACGGTCATGATGACGGTCACCGGTGGTCGCGGCGGTGACCGGGCTCGCGTCCAGCGGACACGCCGCGGTGCGGCCGCGCGGCGAGCCTCGCCGCCCGTCGTTGTTGACACTGTAAGAGTTGACACTGTAAGAATGGCAGTGTCATGATGGAGCGGTTGAAGTGGCACGGGTTCAGGTGGCAGCGGTTTAGGTCGCAGCGGTGGAGGTGACGGCGGTGGAGGTGACGGCGGTGGAGGCGACGGCGACATGGACGATCACGGAACTGGCGGAGCGCGCCGCCGAGGTGCTGGCCGCCGCCCCGTCGCAGGCGAACGGCCGGGTACGGGACGTGCCCAACGAGCGCCTGATCCGGTGGTACGTGACCGTCGGCCTGGTCGACCCCCCGCTGAGCCGCAGGGGCCGGGTCGCCCGGTACGGCCAGCGGCACCTGCTCCAGTTGGTGGCGGTCAAGCGCCGCCAGGCGGCGGGGCGGACGCTGGCCGAGATCCAGCAGGAGCTGACGGGCTCGACCGACGAGGCGCTCGCCGCGGCCGTCGGCGCGCCGGCCCCCGGACTGGCCCCCGCACCACCCCTCGGACCCGCGCCGACCCCCGGCACCGCGCCGGCGGCCCCGGACCGCTTCTGGGCGCGCCCGCCGCGCCCCCCAAGCCCGCCAGAGCCAGAGCCAGAACTAGAGCCTGAGCCTGAGCCTGAGCCAGCCGCCGGCGGCCGCCCGGGCGGCCGCGCCCCCGGACTGGTGCACGGGATCAGGCTCGCACCGGGCGTGGTGCTCCTGCTCGAGGACCCGGACCGCGTGCCCGGCCCCGGTGACGCGACCGAAATCCGGAACGCGGCGCAACCGCTGCTGCGCGCCCTGGCCGACCGCGGCCTGGCCTCGCCCGACCCGGCACGCCCGCCCAGAGCACAGCCGGCAGCAGAACCGGCAGCAGAACCGACAACAGAACCGACAGCGCAGCCAACAGCACAGTCCGGAGCAGAGCCTGAAGCAGAGGGAGCTTGACATGGCCGCTGACATCGCGGAGCTTGACTCCGTCCCCGCCGCCGAGCCGGACGCCGGCCTCGGCGCGTTCACGACCAGCAGGGGCAACCTGCCCCTTGACGCGGTCGACGTCCGCGCCGCGATCGCGGGCCTGTCGGCCAGCGTGGAGGTAACCCAGGAGTTCCGCAACCCGTTCGATGTCGCGCTTGAGGCGACGTACGTCTTCCCGCTCCCCAGCCGCGCCGCGGTCACCGCCATGCGGATGGAATTCGCCGGGCATGTGGTGGCGGGGACGCTCAAGGAGCGCTCGCGGGCCCGCGCGGACTACGACCAGGCGATCGCCGGGGGCCAGCGGGCCGCGATCGCCGAGGAAGAACGGCCGGACGTGTTCACCATGCGGGCCGGGAACATCCCGCCCGGCGAGCGCGTCACGGTCCGGCTGACCCTCTGCCAGCCGCTGCCCTGTGAGGACGGCGACGTGACGTTCCGCTTCCCGTTGGTCGTCGCTCCCCGCTACGTCCCGGGCCGCCCACTGGACGGCGCGCCGGCCGGCGGCGGCGTGGCCCCGGATACCGATGCGGTCCCCGACGCTTCCCGGATTACCCCTCCGGTGCTGCTGCCCGGGTTCCCGAACCCGGTCCGGCTCACGCTGAGCGCCGACATCGACCCCGCCGGGGTGCCCGTGACGGGGATCAGGTGCAGCCTGCACGCCGTCGCCGAGAGCCGCGGCGCGGACGGGCACACGGTCGTCCGGCTGCGGTCCGGCGAGCGTCTCGACCGCGACTTCATCCTGCGGATGGCCATTGCCGATACCGAACGGTCCGTGGCTTCCCTGGTGCTGACCCCCGATGCCGACACGGGTGCCGACCCCGGTGCCGACTCGGGTGCCGACCCGGCCCGTGGCACCTTCACCCTGACCCTGGTGCCCCCGCGCGGGGCCGCCGCCGGGCGGCCCCGCGACGTGGTGCTGGTCCTCGACCGCTCCGGCAGCATGCAGGGCTGGAAGATGGTGGCCGCCCGCCGCGCCGCCGCCCGGATCGTGGACACGCTGACCAGCGCCGACCGGTTCGCGGTGCTGTGCTTCGACCACGCGGTGGAGCGCGCGCCGGACCTTCCCGAGGGGCTGGCCGAGGCGACCGACCGCAACCGGTTCCGCGCCATCGGGCACCTGGCCAGGACCGACGCCCGCGGCGGCACGGAAATGGTCCAGCCGCTCAACGACGCGGTGCGGCTGCTCGCCGCGGCCGGGGCGCCCGCCGCGCCGGGGGAGCCCGCCGGGCGCGACCGCGTGCTGGTCCTGGTCACCGACGGGCAGGTCGGGAACGAAGACCAGATCCTGCAGCAGATCGGCCCGTCACTGGCCGGGATACGGGTGCACGTCGTCGGCATCGACCGCGCCGTCAACGCCGGGTTCCTCGGCCGGCTGGCGAGCGCCGGCGGCGGCCGCTGCGAACTGGTGGAGTCCGAGGACCGGCTGGACGAGGCCGCCGCCCGCATCCACCGGCGGATCGGGTCGCCGCTGGCGACCGGGCTCGCGCTCGCCGCCGGCGGACTGCGGATCCTCACGGAAACGGTGGCCCCGGCCCTGCTGCCCGACCTCTTCCCCGGCGTGCCGGTGACGATCACGGGCCGCTGGGCCGGTCAGCCCGGCGGCAGCCTCACCGTCCGGGGGACGGCAGCCGACGGCGCTCCGTTCGAGGCCGTGGCCAGCGCGGTCACCGGGGGCACGGCGGCGGCCGCGGCCACCTGGGCCCGCGCTCACCTGCGTGACCTGGAGGACCGGTACGCCTGCGTGCCCGATCACGACGCCGCGGACCTGACCCGCCTGGAGCGCGAGATCACCGCGGTCTCGCTGCGCCACGGCGTGCTGTGCCGGTTCACCGCGTTCGTGGCCGTCGATTCCCGCGTTGTGACCGACGGGACGGCCCCGCACCAGGTAACCCAGCCGGTCGAACTGCCCTCCGGGTGGCAGCCGCAGTCCGCCCCCCCGTCGGCCTTCGGCGGCGTCGCGTACGCGGCGGCGTCCCAGGCGCCGCTGGCCGGCTTGCCGCCCGCTCCCGGGGCGAGCCACGCCGCTAGCCCCGCTCCCGGTGCTCCCGCTCCCGCCACTGGCGCCGGGCCGCGGCCGGCGGGGAGGCGAGCGCCGATGGCGCGGCCGCGGCTCTTCGCCACCAGTGCTCCCAGCGGCCGGCACCGGCCGGCCGAAAGCACGGGCCAGCCGGCCGAGAGCACGGACCGGCAGGCCGTCGCCCGGCGCCAACTGGCCGCCGAGGCCGCCGCGCTGCGCGCGGCCCGGCCCGGCTCCGCCGCCGAGCGAGCCCGGATTCTCGCCGACCTGGCCACCCGCCTCGACGCGCTGTTGTCCTGGCTGGCCGGCGACCCCGCCGGCAGCGGCCGCCCCGCCGCCCTGACCGACCTGGCCGCCGAACTGCGCGACTGCGACCAGCCGGGCCGCCTGGACGCCGCCGCACTCGACGCGCTGTGGGAGAAGGCGATCCGCCAGCTCACCGCCCTCGACGCGCCGCACCCGGGCGAAAAGCAGCCCGAACCGCTCCGCCCGCCCTTCTGGAAGCGCCCCCGGTAGAACACCCGCGTCCAGCCGGCGGCTATGCGCGTCCTTTCCCAGGACGCGCATAGCCGTCTCATCTAGCCGTCTCATCGCCGATGCCTGCCAAGCCGGCGCCGCCAGGTCGATCTGGGCAGCACCCGGTGCCGGCGGGCGAGTGAGAACTGGCGGCTGGCCACTCGTCCACGCCGCGTTCCCGGCGTGGCCGCCGGCTATCCCCGCCAGGACCGCCTCCGGCCGCCCGCACCGTCGCCGGGGTCACCAGCACGTTCGCCAGCGGGACGCGCGCCGGGCAGACCCACTGAGACCCGTCCGGCCAGATCGCGGGCCTCCGGTTCCTCCCGCCCCAGGCGCCCTTCACCACCGCCGTGCCCCAGCCCGGGCAGCAGATCGGCAGCCATGGGCGCCAGTATCGCCGCCCCCGGGCGGCAGCGCCCGGGTTCGTCGCCGGAGACGAATCACGACCGAGGGCGGGTGAGCCTGATTTGCGCAGCAGGCTGCTGCGCAAATGGTCACTCGTGTGTGCTCCTGCGCGCAGTTGTTTGGTAGACGGGTAACGCTCGGAGTGCTTGATGAAGATCAGTTATCGAAAAAGGATCTTGTTTCCCGGCTTGATATACGTTGATCGAACTGTTAATCTAGACGTAGACCTGAGATAGAGGCAGTGAGCTAGAGGCAGATAGCGGCGGCCAGTGATCTGGCACAGGGCGCGCGAGCACGCGCGGCGTAGCGGTAGACGCGGAGGTAATGGCAGGTCTGACAACCCTTGTCACCTGAGGGGTGGACCTCGATGTGCACCGCGAACACCATGCTGGCCAGTGGCGACGCCTTCGATAGCGCTTGGGACGCGCTGCGGATGGCGGGTGCCGCGCTGGACTACCTGAACTCCCCGGCGGCTGCCGGCCTGGACGGGACCGCGTACGGCGAACTGCTGATCGGGCTAGGCGAGGTTCAGGCGAAGCTCGCTGCCGCGCACGCCGGGTTCCTGCGGCGGTTCGACGCGGCCGACGCCCACGATTCCGACGGATACGGTTCTTCCGCTGCCTGGCTGGCCGCTAAGGGCGGCATGTCAAAGAGCGCCGCGCGGGCTTCGGTGCGCCGCATGCGCCAACTCGGCGACCGCCCGCTGCTCGGCACCGCGCTGAGCGCGGGGGAGATCACGGACTCGCTGGCGTTCACGATCGCGGACTGGACCCGCAAGCTGCCCGCCGAGATGCGCACCGAGACCGACCGCATCCTGCTCGACGCCGCGGCGGCGGGCGCGTCCCTCGACGACCTGGCCACGATCGCCGCCTGCGCGATCGAGAAGTGGCGCCAGCAGCAGCCCGACCCGGACAACCCGGACGACGGCTTCGAAGACCGGTTCGTCAAGGTCGGCACGACGTTCGGCGGCGCGGGGGTGATCCGCGGCAACCTCACGCCCGAATGCGCGACGGCGGTCCGCGCCGTCCTGGAGGCGCTCGGTAAGAAGGCCGGCCCCGAGGACGACCGCACCGAGGGCAGGCGCTTCCACGACGCCCTCCAGCTAGCCTGCGAGCTGCTGCTTCGCGCCCGCCTGGTGCCCGACAGGGCGGGCGCCGACACGCAGGTCATCGCGCACATCCCGCTGTCGCAGCTGCGGCGGCTGCCCGGCGCGGCGGACCTGGAGGACGCCTGGATCCGCGCCCGCCTAGGCGAGGACGGCTACCTCACCGGCAAGGACGCCGAGACCGCCGCCTGCGACGCCCAGACGGTCCCGGTCGTCACCGCCCATCCGGACATGG
>DAHWEX010000306.1 GCA_027326205.1 Actinomycetota bacterium | reverse complement strand
ACTCCGGGTACGCCACGTCGCCCGTCCCCTCGGTGGCCCAGGTCGCGCTCGCCGGGCCGGACATCATGGTGCCGCAGGACCCGTCCCTCACGCTGGTGTCGGGCGGGCTGCCGTGGTGGATCTGGGTGGTGCCCGCCGTCGCCGCGGCGGCGGCGATCCTGCTGCTGGGGACGGGGCGGCGGCGCCGGGCCGGCGACGGCGCCGACCCGGCTCTCGCCGACGTGCCGCTGGTGATCAGCGATCTGGTCAAGCGGTACCCCGGCGGGTACCTGGCGGTGGACGGGGTGTCCATCCGGGTGGAACGCGGCCAGATCGTGGGGCTGCTCGGCCCCAACGGGGCGGGCAAGACGACCACGCTGCGGATGCTGATGGGACTGCTGCGGCCCGACGCGGGCACCATTACCGTCTTCGGGCGGCGGGTCAGGCCCGGCTCGGCCGCCCTGGCCCGGCTCGGGTCGTTCGTGGAAGGGCCGGGGTTCCTGCCGCACCTGTCCGGGCGGGCCAACCTGGACCTGTACTGGCGGGCCACCGGCAGGCCTGCCGCCGCCGCGAACCTGGAGCAGGTGCTCCAGATCGCGGGCCTCGGCGCCGCGATCGACCGGCAGGTCCGCACCTACTCGCGGGGCATGAGCCAGCGGCTGGCGATCGCCCAGGCGATGCTCGGCCTGCCGGACCTGCTGGTCCTCGACGAGCCGATGAACGGGCTCGACCCGCCGCAGATCCGCGAGATGCGCGACGTCCTGCTGCGGTACGCGGGGGACGGGCGGCGGGCCGTCATCGTGTCCAGCCACCTGCTCGGCGAAGTCGAGCAGACCTGCACCCACGTCGTCGTCATGGGCCGGGGCCGCCGCCTCGCCGCCGGGTCCGTGGCGGACATCGTCGGCCAGGCCGGGGGCCTCGTCGTCGGGACGGGGCAGGTGGACCGGGCGGTGTCGGTGCTGGGCGCGCTCGCCGGGATCGACGGCGTCGAGTCGCACCCGGACGGGGTTCTCGTCCACCCGAACGGCATGCCTGCCTCCGAGGTGGTCGCCGCCCTCGTGGGCGCGGGCGTCCCGGTAGAGAAGGTGGACCGCGTCCGCAAACTGGAAGAGGCGTTCCTTGAGCTCGTTTCCGCGCCCGGCGGCGCCGCGCCGGGCGCGGGGGAGGACGGAGGACAGTCATGACTTCCCTGGATGCCGGCCCCGGCGCCGAGCACGGTGCTACCGAGCACGGTGCTACCGAGCACGGTGCTATCAAACACGGGCCCGCCCCAGCCGGCGCGGGCCCGGATTCCGGCTACTCGCCGGCCCGGACGCTGCCGCTGCGGGTGGAGGCCATCCGGCAGTTCCGGCGCCGGCGGACGCTGCTGGCGTTCGGCATCATGCTGGGGCTGCCGTGGATCCTCGCCGCCGCGTTCGAGCTGGGCGGCGGCCCTGCGGGGAACACCGTCGGGCTGGCGAGCCTGGCCACCGTCGGCGGGCTCAACTTCGCGGCGTTCAGCCTCTACGCGTCGACCGGCTTCCTGCTGGTCGTCATGGTCGCCTTGTTCTGCGGGGACACGGTCGCCAGCGAGGCGAGCTGGTCCTCGCTGCGGTACCTGCTGGCCGCTCCGGTGCCGCGCGCCCGACTGCTGCGGCAGAAGCTGACGGTGGCGCTCGGCTACTCGCTGGCCGCCGTCGTCGTCTTCCCCGCCATGTCGCTGGCCGCCGGGACGGCCCTGTACGGGTGGCACCCGCTGCGGCTGCCCGGCAGCCTGGTTGACCTGCCGCCCGGCACCGCGCTCGCGCGGCTGGGCATCGCCGTCGCGTACATCCTGATCACGCTGCTTTTCGTGGCGGGACTCGCGTTCCTGCTGTCGGTCTCGACCGACTCACCGCTCGGCGCGGTCGGCGGCGCGGTCGGGCTGGCGATCATCTCCAACATCCTGGACGCGGTGACCGCGCTCGGCCGCTTCCGCGAGATCCTGCCGACCCACTGGCAGTACTCCTGGCTGAGCGCCCTGCAACCGCAGGTGTCACGGGACCCCATGATCGAGGGAGCCGTCGTGTCGGCGTCCTACGCGGTGGTCCTGCTCGCGCTCGCCTTCCGCCGCTTCCGGAACAAGGACATCGTCTCCTGAAGCGTTCTCGCCGCCGCGTGACCTGCGCTGTCGTAGGGCGAAGGCGGCGCTCCGCGAAAGACGCCGCGGGAACGGGCAGTGCCGCCAGGAGGGCGTGATGGCCGACGCCGCGACGCCACCGGCACGCCGGCCCGGCCCGGCCCGGTCCCGAGGCGCCCCTCGGCGCGGGCTCTGCGGGGTGGGCCGCGGCGCGTCGGGAGGCGCTCGCGCCGGGCTCGCCCGGTTCGACCGTCGCGTGACCGGCGGGCGCGGATGGCCGCGCCTACGGCTCAGGCTGCCAACCTGCCGCATTACACTTTTTAGTGCTTGATTTAAGTGTCACTTAAGGGGGCGGCGCCGGCGTGGCGGAGCGCAAGCGGTCAACGGTTCGGGACTTGCGCAGGGCTAATCGTTCGGCACTCCTGTGGGCGCTGTTCTTCGGCCAGCCCGTCAGCCGCCAGGACCTGAGCGAGGTCACCGGCCTGAGCACCGCGTCGGTCAGCAACGTCGTGCGCGAACTGATCGGCGACGGCATCGTCACCGAGGTGGGCTCGGTCGACTCCGACGGCGGGCGCCCCCGCATGCTGCTCCACATGAACCCCGAGTACGGGCGGGTGATCGGGGTCGACGTCGGCGAGACCCGCATCCGCGTCGAGATGTTCGACCTGACGATGACGGTGCGGGCCAGCGCCGACTACCCGCTCGACCCGCGGGAGCACGGGGCCGAGGCGGTGGCCGACCGGATTCGCGCCGGCCTGGCCCGGGTGCTGGCGGACAGCGGGTGCGCTCCCGGCATGGTGCTGGGGGCCGGAATCGGCGTGCCCGGTGTCGTCGAGCACGAGGGGCCGCAGACGCTGGTGTACGCGCAAACCTACGGGTGGGACGCCGTCCCGTTCGAGCGGCTGCTGCGGCCGGTGGGCGATTTCCCGCTGTACATCGAGAACGGCGCGCGGACGATGGGCCAGGCCGAACTGTGGTTCGGCGCGGCCAGGGGCGCCCGGCAGGCCGTCGTCGGCCTGCTGGGTTCCGGTCTGGGCGCCAGCATCGTCACCGGGACCCCCGGCCTTGGCGGGACGGCGACGGCGGTTGAGTGGGGGCACACGACGGCGGTCCTCGGCGGCCGCACCTGCCGTTGCGGGGCACACGGCTGCCTTGAGGCCTACGTCGGCGCCGAGGCGATCCTCGAGCGGTACGGCCGGCCGCTGCCCGGCCAGGACGAAGAGTCGGCGCTCGCCGCGCTCCTGCGCCGCCGAGACGAGCGCGCGCGCGAGATCCTCGAAGAGACCGGGCGCTACCTGGGGGTGGGGGTCGCCAACCTGGTGAACCTGTTCGGACCCGAGCGGGTCATCCTCGGCGGCGGGGCCGGACTGCTGATCGGCGAGCGGATCCTGCCCGTCATCCGCGAGACGGCCAGGGAGCACGCACTGGCGCACCGGTTCGCCCAGACCTCGATCGAGTTGGGCGGCCTCGGCCCTGACGCGGTAGCGCTCGGAGCCGCCACGCTGCCGATGGAGCGTTTCCTCGACGACGCGCTGCTCATGCGCTCCCAGAACCGCAAGGCCGGCTAGCGGGCGCCACGGGCGGGTGCGGGCGGGGCTGGCTCAAGCAGCAGCGCGAGCGCCGGGCAGGAAGTGACCGTACGGCGGGCCATCGGCTCAAGGACGGGCGGCACCGGACCGGGGGCGAGGATCGGATAGCCCCACGGATCGAGGCTGATCAACTCGGGCAGCAGATCCGCGCACACACCGTGCGCATCGCACAAGATGGGGTTCACCCGTAGCTGCTTGCTCACCCGCGTGCCTCCGCGACCCTGGCCGGCCCGGACGGAATCGCGAACACCGGGCGGCCGCGGGCGGCGAGGCACGGCCCCCGCTCGTGACGGCGGACGTCGTCGGCGAACACCCGCAGCGCGCTGGCGGCCAGCCGGGCCACGCCGTCGGGCAGGTGGCACGCACCGCGCCCCTCGACCAGCCCGAACAGGTCGCGCAGCCAGCGCAGCGCGCGGCCGTGCCCCCCGCGGCTGCCTCCCGCGCCGAAGGCCACCTCCTCAAGTGCGTCCGCGATGGCCGGCAGTCCGTTCAGGCACGGACCGCACTGGCCGGCGCTCTGGCCTGCCAGGTAGCGGACCACCCGCGCCGTCTCGGCCAGCCCGCAGCCGGAGGCCGGCAGGACGAGGAAGATGCCCGCGCCGAAGGACGCCCCGGCCGCGCGCAGCGCGTCCGGGGCGGCGGGCGTGTCCAGCGCGGCCCCGCCCGGCAGCCAGTTGCCGAAGTACCCGCCGGCCAGCACCGCCTGCACGCCGCCGATCTCGCCGCCGCCGCCGGCCAGCGCGAGCATGTCCCGCACCGGCGTGCCGTAGGCGATCTCGTAGACCCCCGGATGCCGCGCCGCGCCGGACACGGTGACCAGCGCCGACCCCGGTGCGGACGCGGTACCGACCGAGCGGAACCAGCCCGCGCCGTGCCGGCTGACCAGGGCCAGGTTGGCCAGCGTCTCCACGTTGCTCACCAGCGTCGGCCGGGCGCGCACGCCGCGCTCGAACGGCCGCGGCGGCGTGAACCCGGGCAGCGCCGGGCCGCCGTTGAGGTATCTCACCAGGGAAGATTCGGCGCTTGCCACATACCGCTCCGGAACCAGGGCGAGCTGGACGGGCACCGGGTCGTAGCCGTCACGCTCGGCGATGGCGGCGGCGAGCGCGTCCGCCTGCACCGGCCGCCTGACGCACAGGTAGGCGGACCGGGCGGAGGCCGCCTCGGCCGCCAGGGCGATCCCGTCGAGCACCAGGTGCGGTGCCTGGGCGAGCAGCAGGGCGTCCTTCGCGCTGGCCGGCTCGGACTCCATGCCGTTGGCGATCACCACCGACCCGCGTAGGCCCGCCCGCTCGCGGACCGAGCGCAGCTTCTTGCCCGTGGGATAGGCCGCCCCGCCGCGCCCGGTCAGCCCGGCCCGCTCGACCTCGCTGATCAGCGCCGTGCCGCGCAGCCCGGGCCGGCCGTGCCGCGCCTCGTGACCGCGCAGGTCGCGCACCGGCGACGGCGGCAAGACTCGCGGCAGCCCCGCGCTGCCGGCGGGCCCGAAGGCTCTTGTGCCCGCCGCGCCACTTGCCATCTCAACCGTTTCGCCTGTCACAGATAGCCCCTCAACTCGATTACC